>JAIEMH010000368.1 GCA_019752245.1 Flavobacteriaceae bacterium | reverse complement strand
TCAAAATGTACTATACCATAATCAAGGTTTATAAGTTTTGGCTGTTTAATTAAATCTTCTAGAACGCCTCTATTTTCAATTTCACAACATCCAATAAAAGTTGGTGCATTAGGATTTTTCTTATCTTGTATTGAGCCTACACCAATTTCTGACAAAACTCTTGAAAGGTTTTCTAATTTCTTTTTGTATTTTCTACTTGTCCAGTTCATTGCTCCGTTTGGCAACCACTCTTCGTCGTTATTCGGATTGTTTATTGTGTCAAACAAGTTTTCTAAATTGTAGAAGGCTACTGTATGCACAATATACTTTTTTGCCTGTGCATTTGCTGTTATTGTTGCGAATAAAACAATGAAAAGGGCAATAATTTTTTTAATTTTCATATATCTAATATTAATTTAATATCAAGTTTTTACAAACTTCGAGCCAAAAGTAGTAATATTATTAAAATAATGTACATTTGTAGGCTGTTAAGTTTATATTAACTCTTAACAAAAAAGAAAATTAATTTAATTCAATTTATGAAAAAACTTGTCATTAGTATTTTATTTGTGATGCAAGTGTGTTTTGTGTTTGCTCAATCTGGTACTGGATTCTCTGGTAAAGTTGTAGACTCAAAGACACAAAAACCATTGCAAAATGTAGTTGCTACTATTCAAAACAGTAATTTAACAGAAATTACTAACGCTGAAGGTAAATTTGTTTTTAAATCTGTTACTGCTGGAAGCCAATTATTGGTTATCAAGAGTAGTGGTTATAAAGATCAATTATTATCAGTTGATGTTGAAGAAGGAAAAATTTTAGATTTAGGTGTAGTTGTTCTTGATGAAGACATTACACAAGAACAACAATTAAGCTTAATCACCATTACAGACAATGATCTTGGTGATGACAATAGTGGTTCAGAAAGTACATCGGGACTTTTGCAAGCATCAAGAGATGTATTTCAACAGGCTGCTGCTTTCAACTGGGGTCAAGCAAGATTTAGAATTCGTGGTTTAGATAACGAATATGGTACCACGATGATAAATGGTATTTCTATGAATAAAATTTATGATGGAAGACCACAATGGGGAAATTGGGGTGGATTAAACGATGCCACTCGTAATCAAGAATTTACAATGGGTTCTGGTCCATCAGATTATACTTTTGGAGGAATTCTTGGAACTCAAGAAATCAATACAAGAGCATCTATATATAGAAAAGGTTCAAGAATTTCATTTTCTGGAACCAATACCAACTACAATTGGAGAACAATGGGAACTCACGTTTCTGGAATGAACTCTAAAGGTTGGGCATTTGTAGTTTCTGCATCAAGAAGATGGGCTCAAGAAGGTTACTTTGAAGGAACCGACTATAGCGCAAACTCTTTATTTGCAAGTGTTGAGAAAAAAATCAATGAAAAACACTCTTTAAATTTCACATCGATTTATGCTCAAAATTACAGAGGTAAAAATTCACCTAATACGCAAGAAGTTACTGATATTGCTGGTGTAAAATACAACTCTTATTGGGGTTACCAAGATGGTGAACAAAGAAATTCAAGAATTAAAAAACTTGAAGAGCCAATCAACATGTTAAGCCATTACTGGAAAATTACTTCTAAGACTAATTTAAACACAAATGTTGCTTACCAAACTGGTTCTATTGGAAACAGTCGTTTAGATTATCAAGGTCAAGACAATCCAGATCCAACATACTACAGAAGTATGCCAAGTTATTATACAACTCAATTTGATGACAATGGAGCATACATTGGTAACAGCGCCATCAATCAATTAGAGGCATCTCAAGCTAAATTTCTTACGAACAGACAGTTGAACTGGAATGAGCTTTATGACATAAACAGAGGTAGTACCGCTGGAAACAGTTATTATGTTCTTTATGAAGACAGAACTGATGATAAGCAATTTACAGCAAACTCTATTTTATCTTCTCAATTAGCTGATAATATTTTGGTAAATGCAAGTGTTAATTTCAAAAAATTAACTTCTAACAATTTTCAAAATTTAGTTGATTTATTAGGTGGTAAATACTACAATGATTTTGATACCTTCGGTACAAATCCATCACAACAACAAAGTGATTTAAACAATCCTAACAGAACAGTTGTTGTTGGAGATAAATTTGGTTACAACTATAAATTGTTAGCAACTACTTTAGATGCTTTTACACAATTTAAGTTTACTTATAAAAAAGTTGATTTTTACGTTGCTCAAAACTATTCTCGTTCAGAATACCAAAGAGATGGTTTGTACAAAAACGGATATTACCCAACAAATTCATATGGAAAAAGTAAAAAAGTTGAATTTGACAACTTTGGTTTTAAAGGTGGTTTAACTTATAAAATTACAGGAAGACAATTCTTAGATTTTAATGGTTACTATGCTACTAAAGCACCAACCATGAGAAATACTTTTCCAAATGCTAGAATTAACAATAATGTTTTCTCTAATTTAAAAAGTGAAACTATTGCTAGTGCAGATGCAAGTTACATCATTAAAACGCCAACTTTAAAAGCTAGAATCACTGCATTCTATTCTTACATAACTGGAGCAACAGAAACTTCTTTCTTCTTTGCTGATGCAATTGATGATGGAGATGCAACAAACAGTGAAAGTTCATTTGTTGCTGAAACAATCAATGGTTTAAACAAGAAAAATCTTGGTCTTGAATTTGGTTTAGAATATCAAGTTACTAAAACCATCAAAGCTACATTAGCTGGTTCTTATGGTGAATATACTTATGACAGTAACCCAACCGTTCAATTGAATATTGATAGTCAGGCTAGCGCAACTAACACTTTTCCTGTTAGAGATTATGGTGTAGCAAAATTAAAAGATTACAGACAACCAGGAATGCCTCAAACAGCAGCTTCATTCGGATTAGAATATAGAGATCCTAAATTTTGGTGGATTGGTGCTAATGCAAATTATTTAGGAAGCAGTTATATTGATGTTGCACCTATTTTGAGAACAAATGCATTTTTAGTTGATCAAACTTTCGGAAATCAATCAACACCTTTTTACGAAGCTACTCAAGAAAGAGTTGATCAATTGTTAAAACAAGAAAAATTTGATCCTTTTACATTGATCAATTTAACAGGTGGAAAATCTTGGAAAGTTGGAGCTCAAACTTTCGGATTCTTTGCAAGTATTAATAATGTTTTTGATGTTACTTACAAAACTGGTGGTTTTGAACAAGCAAGAAATTCTAGCTTTAGAAATTTAAATCAAGACAATAGTCATATTGATGCTACAACAAATCAATATGTATCACATACACCTTCTTTTGGACCAAAATATTTTTACGGTTTTGGAAGAACTTATTTCTTAAACTTATACATTAACTTTTAATTAAAAAGCATGAAAAAGACATTTATTTATTCGCTTTTAGTTTTTGCTGGTCTTGCATCTTTTACAAGTTGTACAACAGAGAGTGACGTAGAATATCCTAAAACTAAGACTACATTGTTTGTAGAAAACTTTTCTGACAATGACACAAATCATCCAATTCTTAACACTACTGGTTGGACCAATTTTGCTCAAGTTGGAACTAAACTATTTACAGAAGAAATTTATTCAGGAAATGGTTATGCTCAATTTACATCATTTAATTCAGGTCAAGCTTCAAATATATCTTGGTTAATTTCTCCTGCATTTGATATGAGTAAACAAGATGGTGAAAAGTTAGTTTTTCAATCGGCTCACGCTTTTTTGAAATCTTTTGACAATTCATTAGAATTAATGGTATCTACCGATTACGATGGAAATATTGCTAACTTTAACCAATCAAGTTGGTTGAGTTTACCAGTTAACACTCCAAAACCTAACAGTGAATTTTATGTATGGGTAAATTCAGGTGAAGTAGATTTATCAAAATTCAATGGAACATTACATTTCGCATTTAAAATTAAAGGAAATGGTTTAGCAAACTCTAATGTAAGTGCGACCTATCAAATTGATAACATAAGACTTTATTACTAAAAATATATGAAAAAATTAATCACCTCATTGAGCATCTTCGCACTTGTAATTAGTTTTACAGGTTGTGTAGAAGATGATACCAATATGGACAATACGCAAACAGGTATTGTTACAACCGAACTTACTGCTACTAAAACAGTTCAACAAATTGCAGCGCTTAACAGTACTGCAACTCCGGTTGAATATACAGCAGATGATATCATTGAAGCCTATGTTACATCTACAGATGAAACTGGTTCATTTTACAATACAATCAGTTTTCAAGATATTGCAACAAATACTACTCAGCCAGTAGGATTTAGTGTATCGGCAAATTTTTCATCTTTTGGAAAAGGATTTACTCCAGGAAGAAAAGCTTTTATCAAATTAAAAGGTTTGTTCATTGCTACAGTTGACGGTTCTTTAAAAATTGGAACTTCATACAATGGAGCCATTGGAAGAATTTCTGAAAATGAATGGCAAAAATACCTTTTTGTATCTTCAACAATTGTTCCAGAGGATAACATGGTACGCACACTTACTTTAGCAAATGCAGTTCCGGCAAATGCTCTCTTACAAAACATAAATCTAAATACATTAATTGAAATTGATAACGTTCAGTTTGCTGATGGATCAATGGCAAGAACTTATTTTGATGTTGACTCTGGTGGAGGTGCAACTAACCACAACATTGTAGATATCGCTGGTGGTACTACAAGATTTTTTAGAGTTAGTAAATATGCTCTTTTTGCATACAAAAATGTGCCATCTGGAAGAGGTAAAATAAGAGGTGTAATGACTAAATACGGTACTGATTTTCAGTTTATTGTTAGACATCAAAATGATGTGAAATTAAATAATCCGAGAACTTATACTTTTAATAGTACATTAAGTGAAAACTTTGAAAGCTTTGCAGTAAACCAAAAAGGATTTACAAGCTATTTAAACTTTGCAACTTCTGGTACAAAAGATTGGATTATTAAATCTGTAAATGGATCTAAATGCGTTCAAATGTCTGCTTTTGGTGGAGCTTTAGAAAATAATAAATCTTATTTTGTTGTTCCTGTTAATTTTACAACTGCAAATTCTTTAACATTTCAAGTTGATGCAGATTTCTTTAGTACTTCATTTGGTTTAAAAGTTTACAGAACTACAGATTATGTTCCTGGACAAAAACTTTCTAATGCAACGTTATTTGATATTTCTTCTAGCTTTACATTTCCAAGTGCTAATACAACGGTTTTCTCTTCTGCAGGAACTTACACTATTCCAACATCGGTTCAAGGAAATGGATACTTTGTTTTTGAATATACAGGAAGTAATATTTCTGGTACAAGTTTAAACACAACAAATTGTAATATTGACAATATTGTAATTAACTAAATTACAATAGCCTTTATAATAAAAGAGCTTCCAAATTTGGAAGCTCTTTTTTTGTTTAAAAATATTACAAATCTTCTTTTGTAAAACCTGCTTTTAAAATAGTTGTTGTATCTGTAACTTCATTAGAAAAATCAACTATAATTTTATTTGGATCTATTGAAGAATAATCAATAACAAAAAACTTGTCAATTTTTTTCTCGTAATTTTCTGGACACCTATCATATTTAGTTATGTATAATGAGTCTTTTACATAGTATTCCATAAGACTTTTTGTAACTTTGCCTCTATGTTGACATTCAATGTATTTACATATGGTTTGAGCCTTATTTTCATTTATTTCCTTTGTATAATTACATCCTTTATTTATTGAATAAATCAAGCAGTAAAAAAATATAATAACAGGAATTGAATAAATAATTTTTTTCATTGTTGTGTTTTATAGTCTCTAATAATTGTTTTACAACCCAATCCTTTTTACATCTAATTGCAATATCTAAAGGTGTTAATCTCTAGATACTATTCTTACCAGAAGTAAAAAAGGTTAATCTATACTTTTCAAATTAAACGATCTGTTTTTAAAGTTCTGTTTTCGTAAATAGGAATCATTAACGACGACCAACTATCTCTATTTTCATCACATCGTTCTTTATGTACAATAAAATAACTTATAATATAATCATTAACAGCAATATTAGTGATTTCATTTAATTATTAGATTATTAAAATCTTTTTAAAAATGAATCACTGTAAAATCTTTATATCATTAGCTAATAAAAATTAGCTTTATTACAATAACAAAAAAAGGGCTTTAAAAACAATTTTATAGTACTATTTGTAACAAATGTTAACCCCGAACAGAACGTCGCTAAAAACACACAAAAACAACTTTAAAAGTAATCTTATAAGTGTCTTTTAAATATTAAAACAAAAAAACCGAGAGGCTAGTCTCGGTTTTTAAATTTATATGTAGAAATTGATTACTTAACAATCAAGAATTCAGAACGTCTGTTTTGAGAATATTCTTCTTCTGTACATTTATCACAAGTAACTTTTGGTTCAGTTTCACCAAAACCTTTACCTGAGATTCTTTCAGCAGGAATTCCTTTAGAAATAATGTATTGCACTGTAGATTTAGCTCTTCTATCTGATAAAGATAAATTATAATCATCACTACCTCTTTTATCTGTATGAGATTTAGCAAAAATCACTAACTTATCATTGTTCTTCATTACTTGAACAAGTTTATCTAACTCAAAAGCACCTTCTTGTGTAATGTTACTTTTATCAAATTCAAAATAAATAGGTTTTAAAATGATTTCTGTAGGTGTTACAATTACATCAATTGGTTGTAATGCAGCATCAACTTTAGCTGTTGGTCCTTTACTTTTAGCAACAGGAAAAACATTTCCTTCAAATCCATCTTTAGAAGCTTGAATTGAGTACGGTTTGTCACATTCAATTTTGAAGTTAACTTCACCTTTAGCATCAGACATTTCTGTAGCAATAATGTTTTTCTTTTCATCAAGAATAGCCACTTTTGCATCAGCTAAAATAGCTCCAGTTTTAGCATTAGTTACAGTAGTTAAAAGATATACTGCACAAATAGGAGTTGCACTGAAGATATCATCATTACCATTTCTGTTACTAGAAAGGAAACCTAAATTTTTAGCTTTATTGAATGTAAATGCAAAGTCATCTTTTTCTGTATTAACTGGTTTACCCATATTTACAGCTTCTGTCCCTTTAGCTAAATCGATCATGTATACATCATAGCCACCAAGACCTTGTTTGCCGCTTGACGCAAAATATAATGTAGAATTATCATCTGCAATAAAAGGAAAACTTTCGTTACCTTCTGTGTTTACTTTTTTTCCTAAGTTTTCTGGTGCACCATAAGTGTCTCCATTAACAGAAACTTTCCAAATATCAACACCACCTAAACTACCTGGCATATTAGAAGAGAAGTAAAGAGTTTTTCCATCTCTGCTTAAACTTGGGTTACTCAAAGAATATTCTTTGCTATTAAAAGGAAGTGGTTTAATGTTGCCCCAAGTATCACCAGATTTTGTAGCAATATAAAGGTTGTTTTTTCCTAATTTTAGTTTGTTTACTTTATCTTTTTCAAAAAGACCTTCTCTAAAACTATCACTTGAGAAAAACATTGTGTTTCCATCAGCACTAATAGTAACTGGACCATCATGAAATTTTGAGTTTAATGAAGAAACTGTAGTTGGATCAGAAAAAGTACCAGAATCAGCCATAGTTGAACTATAAATATCTAAAAAAGGCTCTTCATTCCAACCATAATTTTTTCTTGCACCATTTCTTGCGCTTGTAAAATACAAAGTATTGTCATACATAACTGCTCCAAAGTCTGATTTATCAGAACTAATTGGTAAAGAATTTACAGTATAACTTACATCTTTACCTAAAATTTTAGGCACATAATTTGGATTTTCTTTAAAAGCTTTAGCTCTTAAATCGTTAGGTGACATAGAAGCAAACTTGTTCATTTGTTTATTAGCTTCTTCGTATTTACCATTAGCTTTAAGCATTTGAGCATATCTGAAATAAGTTTCAGCATCTTGAGCAGATTCTGTTGCTTTTGCATACCAAGTTACAGCTTCTGCAGTATTAAACATGTTGTAATAAGTATCTGCTAGTTGCTTATAAACGTAACCATCACCTTTACCGTTATCAACCAGTTTTTGGTATTCTTTAGCGGCAGAAACATACTCATATCTATTGTATAATTTATCAGCAGCTTTTGTGTTTTTATTTTGTGCAATAATAGAAGAGCTTATTGCAACAAAACTTAATGCTATATATAGATTTTTCATTTTTACTATTATTTTATGTTAGAAATATCTTGGAGATTGTGATACTTTTTTCGGGAAATTCAAATCAAATAACAAAATTACCTCGTGAGAAGATGGTGTTGTTACTTTTAAATCTGAAACAATATGGTCGTATGCATATCCAATTTTTAAACTTGGAGTAATTGCATAATTAACCATTGCTCCAAATGAATCCTCTAATCTATAGGTAGCTCCAATTTCAAATTTTTCATTGAATAAGAAGTTTGTAGATAAATCTAATGATGTAGGCGCATTAAATGCTGACTTAATCATAGCAAATGGTTTGAATTTAACGTTTGGTGTTAAATCAAATACATAACCTCCGGTTAAAAAATAGTGCAAAGTTTCAGTACCAAACTGTCTTCCGTTAAAATCTAAATATTTAGACTTTAACATGTTTGGAACTGAGAAAGCTACGTAATATTTGTTAGTGTAATAGAAAAGTCCAGAACCAATGTTAAGGAATGTTCTGTTAGAATTTTCACGAAAAGCAGGATCATCTGCATCTGGAACGTTGTTGTAAATTTCGCTAAACAAACCAACTTTGTGAAAAGTAGCTCCTCCTTTTAGACCAAAAGCCAATCTATGTTCTCCGCCTAAATTTAAAGTATAAGAGAAGTCAGCATAAATATTATTTTCTTCAACTGGTCCGATTTTATCAGTTATTGCAGACAAACCAAGACCAACATTTTTACCTACTGGACTATTAATAAAAAATGTTCCTGTTGTTGGTGCATCTTCTATTTCTACCCATTGCTTTCTGTAAAGTAAACCACCTGTCATGTTTTCTTTTGAACCAGCATAAGCAGGATTAATAACACTCATGTTGTACATATATTGAGTATAGTGTGGATCTTGTTGTGCACTGACATCAATAAATGTCAACAAAGCAAACGCAGTTAAGAAATATATTTTTTTCATCGTTTTGAAATTTATCATTTTATAATTAGTTTGTTATTTTATTTCTCTGTTAATATAAATCCAACCTGTTTTGCTTGACTGATTGTTTTTAAATTCAATTACATAATAATAGGTTCCGTCTGGAAGTTCATTACCTGCATCTGATTGTCCAAACCATTCATTGGTATAATTAGATTTAGAATAAACTTTAGTTCCATATCTATTATAGATATTCAGCTGCTGAACTCCTAAAGTTGCTAAATCGAAGAATTCGTTAAAACGATCTCCATTAGGAGAAATACCCTTTTGAATTTCACAATAGATTCTAGTTAATGTAATTGGTTTACTTAATTGACATCCATCTGTAGTAGTTACATTTACTGAAAAAGTTAATGGTAATTGTTCAACTTGAGTTGTATTATTAACATAATCTGTTACATTAAAAGTAGGACTATCTGTTCCTACAGAAATGTTAGTTATCCCATTATATTCCCAATCAAAATGTGAAGTAGAAATATCAAATGTATTGTTGTTAGGAATAACCTCTAAAATAAAGTTATTGCCAACACACTCAGCATTAATTGAAAAATCAAAAGCTGGAATAAATGTTACTGTTCCAGATGCACTTAAACTAACGCAACCAGTAACAGTATTTGTTATAACTACAGAATAAGTTCCACTAACACCTGTACTGAATGTATTAACATTTCCAGGATTAGTTGCTCCTGTTGGAACTGTCCAAACATATGTATAAGTACCACTAGCAGTAGTTGAAGCTGTAACAGTAGCTAGTCCACCTTGACAAACTGAAGCGTTAGAAACTGAAACCGTTGGATTAGCACTAATTGTAACAATTCCAGATGCACTAGCACTTGAACAACCAGAAGTAGTATTAGTAATTATCACAGAATAAGTTCCTGGTGTAGTGGCGTTAAATGTTGCTACATTACCAGGATTTGTTGCTCCAGTTGGAACCGTCCAAGAATAAGAATAGGTACCCGCTGTACCAGGTGTTGCAGTAACTGCAGCATTTGTACCTTGACAAGTTGTTGGACTATTTACTGTAACAGTAGGAACCGTACTTATAGAAACTGTTCCTGATGCACTTAAACTAACACAGCCAGTAGCAGTGTTGGTAATAATAACAGAATAAACTCCTGAAATATTTGTATTAAAAGTTGAAACATCTCCTGGATTAGCCGCTCCTATTGGAACAGTCCAAGAATAAGAATAGGTACCAGTAGCTCCAGGAGTTGCTGTAACTGTTGCAGGAGTTCCTTGACATATTGTAGGACTATTAACAGTAACAGTTGGTATAGGATTTATTGAAACCGTACTAACAGCACTTGCACTAGAACAGCCAGTAGTAGTATCAGTAATAATTACTGAATAAACTCCAGACAATGAAGTGGTAAATGTTGATACATTACCAGGATTTGTTGCTCCTGTTGGAACTGTCCATGCATATGAGTATGTTCCAGTTGCACCTGAGGTTGCTACAACTGATGCTGGTGTTCCTTGACATACTGTTGGACTATTAACTGTCACAGTTGGCGTTGGATTTATTGTTACTGTTCCTGATGCACTCGTACTAGAACATCCAGATACAGTATCTGTAATTATCACAGAATAAGTTCCTGATAATGTTGCATCAAATGTTGATACATTACCAGGATTAGTTGCTCCTGTTGGAACTGTCCATGCATATGAATAAGTTCCGCTAACAGAAGGTGTAGCTGTCACTGTGGCTTGACCACCTTGACAAATTGAAATACTAGAAACTGAAACCGTTGGATTAGCATTAATTGTAACAACTCCAGATGCACTTACACTAGAACAACCAGATACAGTATCTGTAATTATCACAGAATAAGTTCCTGATATAGTAGCATTAAATGCAGCTATATTTCCCGGATTATTAGCACCAGTAGGAACTGACCAAGAATAAGAATATGTGCCTGTAGCACCAGGTGTTGCAGTAACAGTAGCTGACGATCCTTGACAAGCTGTTGGACTATTAACAGTAACAGTTGGAATTGCTGGATCAACTAATACTATAGGAGTGGTATAAGGATATGAACAACCATTAATAGCTAATATAAAGTTAGAATAATTTCCTGAATTTAATCCAGAAATTACAATCTCTCCAGTTGCATTTGTTATAACACTTGATGGTCCAACAGCTGTTGTATCATCTTGATAACTTAATGTGTAAGTTTCATTAGGAGCTAATCCAGAGATTGTAATTGTTCCATTAGAACCACTACAAGTAGTAGGATTAGTACTTGAATAAGCTGGTTGAGATTGAATAGTATATGTTGCAATATAATTTGCTCCATTATTATTAACTAAAAGAGTATCGTCACATTGCGTTGTTGAGTTAACATCACCTGTTACATCATAATAAACCTCAAGAATATAATTTCCAGGAGGATAAGCTGTCAGATTTATAGGCGATTGTGTATCATCTAATACTTTTTGCCATTTTTGATCTCCTGCTTGGCAAGGACCACCACTTGGGAAGGTTGTACCTCCACAGTTATCAAAGAAAGGAATATCTAAAACGGTAAATGCTCCAGGCGTTCCAGCTTGAGGGTAAATTCTATAATTCAATCTTGTACTACAAACATTAGCAGATGCAGATTTGAATGTTTTTATTTCTCCACCTCTTAGAATTAATGAATTAGAATTTTGAATATAAGTACCTAAATCAGTATTAGGAAAAACATTTGCATCTGGACCAATAATATATGTTCCAGAACCTACAATATTGAAGAAATCCGATGTTGCACAATTTGTTAACCAAACTGCACTAGCATAACTTCCAAAATCACAATTTGTATTTACGGTAACATTTAAAGTAGTAGTCGTAGCACATTGACCAGCGTCTGGAGTAAAAGTATATGTTCCTGATGCTGTATTACTAACAATTGCTGGAGACCAAGTACCAGTAATTGGAGTAGGAGTATTTGTAGAAGAAGTACTTAAAACTGGTGCTGGTGCCCCAACACAAATTGGTGCTGGCGCTACAAATGTTGGAACAATACCAGGATTAACTGTTATATTCATTGTATAAGGAGTAGCACACTGAGTTACACTTGGTGTAAATGTATATGCTGATGTACCTGTTTGTGTATTATTAACAACCGATGGACTCCAAGTTCCTGAAATAGGAGTTGCATTACTTGATGAAGTAGGCAAAACTGGTGGAGTTGTTCCAACGCAAAATGATGGAATCTGATTGAATGTTGTAGTGACAATATCTGTGACAATAATAGTTTGTGAACTAGATCCTGATTGAGGACATAATGGATTATTATCAGTAGACGTAGCTGTCAAAATATATGTTCCAACTGCTGTTGGAGAAAAGATAACAGTATTTCCAGATGTTGTGTTTAAATTAGTAGCAGGAGACCAAGTATAAATACCATTTCCTCCACTTGCTGTTAATGTTGCTGTCTGACCTAAACAAATTGTTGATGTTGTTGTAGAGGTAGATGTATTAATAACGATTGGTGTTTGAATACCTGAATTTGTTGCAATAACATAGTCGCAAACGTCACCAGCATAACCGTCAATCATTATATAGTATGTATTTCCAGGAATTAAGCCTGTAGCTGAAACATTTGTTGAACCTGCAGGAACATTTCCAGGACTCCAACAAGTGAAGTTTGTAACTGGTCCTGAACCACATGTAGCAGCTCCAAAAATCATTATTTGAATTCCAAAATTGTCTTGTGAACTAGTTACCCAAACATCAAATGAAATAGTGCTTGAAGCTGCAGTAAAGGTTAGGAAAGAATTATTTTCTAAAGATCCGCAGAATGCTGTACTGAGTTCTGGCCATGAATCTGAAGTATAAGAAGCTGATGTGTTTCCACAATATCCATTTAAATTACAAATTGGTGTTGATTGACTACAAGTGTTACCAGCAGGTGTATTTGTAATACAACTTGGAGGAGGCACTGGAGTTCCAATACATAAGCTAAAAGCAGAAGTTTGATTCCCAGTAGCTGTCCAAGTGTAAACTCTTATATAATAAGTTTGTCCAATAACAAGATTATTTGCTGTGCTTGTATTTGGATCACTACAATATAATTGTGTCAATGCTCCACAAGTACCAGAATATAATACATGAAATAAATCTGTAGTACTACCAGTAATGTTTAACAAGCTTATTGTATGTGTTGTACTTGTAGCTGTAAATTGAAACCAAACATCATCATCATCCGTACCGCCACAAGCGTTAGGTTGTGAAGAAGCTGTTGCTCCAATAACTGTTCCAGCTACAGTTTGAGTACATGTAGTAGTTGTATTTACTGGCGCTACAGTTGCATTTGCACATTCGTCATTTGCAATTAAAGTTGTTAATGAAGCAGGATTTGACCACAAACTAATATCTGATGCACTACATCTAGATCTTACATAAACTACATAAGCAGTTCCAGAGGTTAAACCTGAGGCAATATAAGGATTATTTGATGTTATAATTCCTGTTGATGAAGCTGTAGGGATTGGTGAACCTGCTGGCAAAATAAGAACTTCCCAAGAAGTTGCTGTCCCTATTTCTGTCCATGAAATTGTTGCTCCAGTTGTTGTTGTATTTGAAACCGCAACTGCAGTTGGTTTCGGACATGTTGGTGGTGGCGCACAAGTAACATTTGCAATCCAACCTGGATTATTGACCGATGCATCACTTCTAAATCTAAAAGTTAAACAGCCGCTTAAACTTGATGCTGTAAAAGGACCAGGTAAGTTAGCTCCTGTTAATTGACCCCAATAAGAACCTGGCAATCCACCAGGAACGTTTGCACCTGGGTTTGTACTTGCAAGTTGAGGAGCTGCAATTGAGTTTCCGTCAAAAACATACAATCCATCCCAGTTTGCTTCTGTAAAAAATTCTGTAAAAGTTACAGTAACTTGTTGTCCTGCGATTGTTGGACATATTGTAACTGTATAATCTGAACTATTAGCATAGTTTGCTGCTGCGCCTGCAGGATCAGTAAACATTGCTCCACAAGCTGGTGGTGCAATTTGAGTTGTTATAGTATTTGGTCCTACCCAGTTACTTAAATCATTTCCTGGACATACTGCTCTAACATATAAATTATAACAAGTGTCTGGTGTTAAACCTGTAAACGTATGAGGATTTGTTGTTGTAACTGTCCAACCAGTTGTTGCTGCTGTTGGAGTTGGTGAACCACAAGGTAAAGCTAATACCTGCCATGTTGTAGCTGTATTTGGATTAACCCAAGATAAAGTTGCTGTATTAGATGTTACTGCTGAACTTGTTAGTGTATTAGGGTTAGGACAAGTTGGTGGTACAGCGCAACTTACATTAGCAACCCAACCAGGATTGTTAACTGATCCATCACTTCTAAATCTAAAAGTTAAACACCCATTAGGGCTTGTTGATGTAAATGGTCCTGGTAAATTAGCTCCTGTTAAATTACCCCAATACGACCCAGGTAATCCGCCTGGTACATTTGCTGCACCATTAGCACTAGATATCTGAGGAGATGTTATTGCATTTCCATTAAAAACATATAATCCATCATAATTTGCTTCAGTATTGAAAGTGGTGAACGTCACTGTTACAACCTGTCCTGCAACTGATGGACATATAGTTACTGTTGAATCAGTACTATTAGCATAATTTGCCGCTATTCCGCCAGGATCAGAGAAAGTTCCTCCACAAGCTGGAGGAGCCAATGTTGTTGTTATTGTGGCTGGACCAGTCCAAGTACTTAAATCAGAAGCAGAACATACGCTTCTAACATATATATCATAACATGTTTCTCCTGACAATCCTGTTAAAGTAAAAGGGTTTGTTCCTGCGGCAACCCATCCTGTAGATGCTGCTGTTGGTGTCGCTGATCCACATGGCAAAGCAATTACTTGCCAAGCTGTTGCTGATCCTGCTTCTGTCCAAGCTAAATTAACAGACCCAGATAAAACTGCAGATGGAGTTAATGAAATTGGTTTAGGACACGTTGGAGGCAAAGCACATGTAACATTCGCTGTCCATCCAGCTGCATTTGTTGTTGCATCACTTCTAAATCTAAAAGTTAAACAACCATCAGCACTTGATGAAGTAAACGAACCAGGATTTGCTGTACCCCAATAAGCGCCAGCCAAACCACCAGGAACTGTACCTGCTGGATTTCCACTAGAGAATTGTGTAGCGGCAGTTGAGTTTCCATTGAAAATGTACAAACCATCAACAGTTGCCTGAGTATTGAATGATGTAAATGTTACAGTAACAACATTACCTACAACTGCAGGACAGATTGTTACCGTTGAATCTGAATTATTAGCATAATTTGCAGATGTTCCACCAGCGTCTGTAAAAACTGCACCACATGCTGGCGGAGGCACTAATGTATTGAACAAGAATGGACCAGACCAAGCACTAAATGTACCATTGCCGCAATCTGCTCTTACCCAATATTGATATGCGGTATCTGGATTTAATGCAGTAACTGGTGTATTTGTATTTGAACTTGTTTGTGTACCTGCACCTGCTGGAATTGCAGAACCAGCCGTTTGAACTACATACTCCCAAGAAGTTGCTGCTCCAGGGTTTCCCCAAGATAGTTGTGCTCCATTTAAAGTTATATTCGTAGCTGCTAATGTTGTAGGCTGAGCGCAATTTAATTGTTGAATTACTAATGAGTAAGAATATGTTTGAGCGGCAGTAGTTCCTGAAAGTACAATTATATATTGTTGTCCTGCAATCACATTTAAACTTGGAATAACTCTAATTCCTCCTGCTGTATTAGCAACACCTGCTAAACAAGTAACTCCAACATTATTACATCCTTGATAAACAAAGATACCTGTATTATTAGAACCTGGAGTCATTGTTATGCTGATTGCTCCAGTTACTGTTGGTGTGTAAGAATAAAAAACATCGTTACCTGTCATGTAATTTGTTGCAGTACCAGCGCAAGCTGTAGGTTGAGAAACATCTGTTGTGTCACCAAAATTTCCAGTATTATTATTAGTACTAAATGGTAACGTAGGAATAGTAACAGCTGATGCACACGTAAGACCTGGAGTAGTCGTTGTAAAACAAGTTGGTCCTACCCAGTTACTTGAACTATTCGCACACAAAGAACGAATGTAATAACAATAATTGGTTGAAGGAGTCAATCCAGAAATAGCATATGGAAGTGTTCCATTATAAACTACTCCTACTCCTGTTGGAGTTCCAGTAGCAGGAAGAACTTCAACTTCCCAAGAAGTTGCACCACTTGTATCGGTCCAACTCAAATTAGCAGATGTTTGAGTAATACCTCCTACGATAGGGTTTATTGGATCTAAACATCTTTCAACTAATCTAATATTATCAACTAACCATCTATCGCCACCTAAAGCAGTGGTTGTTTGGTTATACTTCATTACAAAAGCAATGTATACTTGTTGTCCTGCAAATGCAGACAAGTCAACTACTTTTTCTTCATATACATTATATGTAGCCGAAAGAGATGCTTCTGTCCATTGTTGAGGAGTAATTGTATAGTTGGCAATGTTAGTTTGAGAACCTGCTGTAGTATTTGTATTTACTTTAATAAAATACTCTGTGCCATTTGGACCATTAATTGTTGATCTAGTCCAAAAACGTAATTGTCCATTTGCTGGAACAGTTACTAATGGAGTAGCCAGATAATCTTCCGAAGTATTGTTTATACCAATATTTTCTCTATCCATGTAAGCAGAATTAACACCCGCATAAATATTTGCAGCAACTGTTGTTATATTCCATTTTTTAGATAGACCAACACCGTTATCAAAAACGGCCCATTGGTTTCCTGCGGCGCCTGTTCCAAGCGTCCATGGTGTTGGAGTAGTGGCCAAATCTGGGCCAGTTGTTCCTTCAAAGCCTTCTGAACCTGGTGTAGGGAATTGAGAATAACCCATCACAGAAAACAATAAAGTAATGATTAGTAAAGTAATTTTCTTCATTAACGTAGAAATTTAAGTTAATTAATATTTTTGTGTTTGTTTAGTTTTAATCTCCAAATTTAACAAAATTTATAAATAAAGTGATAAAATTGCCTTTTTTAACTAAATAAAATTACCAATAATAATTTAACTTGCAGATAGTCGATTTTTTATGCCTTTTATCTATTTTTGCAATAGAAATATAAATTATGTTAGAAAAAGAAAAAACGAATTTTGAAAAAACTGTAATAGTTGGTGTTGTAACTCAAAACCAAAGTGAAGAAAAACTAGTTGAATATCTTGATGAACTAGAATTTTTGACTTTTACAGCTGGTGGTGAAGTAGTGAAGCGTTTTTGGCAAAAAATGGACAAGCCAAATCCTAAAACTTTTCTGGGAACTGGAAAGATGGATGAGATTGCTTTATATTGTAAAGAAAATGATATTTCATCAGTTATTTTTGATGATGAGTTATCACCTTCTCAACAAAAAAATATTTCGAAGGTTATTATTGACGCTAAAATACTAGACAGAACCAATCTAATTTTAGACATTTTTGCACAACGTGCAGAAACTTCGTATGCAAGAACTCAGGTTGAATTAGCGCAATGCCAATATTTATTACCTAGATTATCCGGAATGTGGACACACTTGGAACGCCAAAAAGGTGGAATTGGAATGCGTGGTCCAGGTGAAACCGAAATTGAAACCGATAGACGTATTGTACGTGATAGAATTTCTTTACTAAAGGAAAAAATCAAAACTATCGATAAACAACAATCAGTTCAACGAGGAAATCGTGGCGCTATGGTTCGTGTAGCTTTGGTCGGATACACCAATGTTGGGAAATCGACTTTAATGAATGTAATTAGTAAAAGCGAAGTGTTTGTAGAAAACAAACTTTTTGCAACACTAGATACGACTGTTCGAAAAGTAGTGATTGGTAATTTACCTTTTTTACTTTCGGACACCGTTGGGTTTATTAGAAAGCTACCAACTCAACTTATTGAATCATTCAAAAGTACTCTTGATGAAGTTCGTGAAGCCGATTTATTACTCCATATAGTTGATATTTCGCATGCCGATTTTGAAGAACATATAACATCGGTAAATCAAATTTTGCAAGATATTAAATGCAACGATAAACCTGTAATCATGGTTTTTAATAAGATTGATGCCTACCAACATTTGACTATTGAGGAAGATGATTTAATTACCGAAAAAACAAACCGTCACAATACACTTGAAGAATGGAAACAAACTTGGATGAATAAAGTAGGAAGTGAAAATGCCTTGTTTATATCAGCAATTGAAAAAGAAAATTTTGAAGAGTTTAGAGAACGTGTTTATGAAAAAGTTCGTGAAATTCATGTAACTCGTTTTCCGTATAATAAATTCTTATATCCTGATTTTAAAGATATTGTTGTAGAAGAATAAAAATTGCGATAGCGATTATAATGAAAAGCCCGGAACAGAAAAAGCGTGTGGTTCTTGGTTTAAAAAAGCGACCAACGGAAGCTCTTTTTAAACCTTAGAACCACCACTTTTTTGTGAGGACTTGTAATGGAAAGCGCGGCCATTCGCCATAAAAAAACCGCTAACGAATAGCGGTTATATTTAAAGGAAATAGTTTTTTAGAAACCAAAGTTTACACCAACACCAATAACTTGACGTGTTTGAAAACCTTGGAATGCATTGTCATCGTAAATTGCTTGAAATGCAAAATTTGTTGACATGTATTTATTGATTTTCATAGCAATATTTAAGGTATAATCCACATCTATATTTTGTGGATTGTCTAAATAATTGGAATATAAATTTAAGATGTTTTCTACAGAAACATTTTCCATAACATTGAATTTATAGTATCCGTTGATGGCTGCTCCAAATTCAAAACGTGTTGATTTACCTTGTTGAACACCAAAAGAAGAACCAAAATCGGTAAAATGCGGATGTACAACAATTAATTTAGAGGTTGCAGGCGCAAAATTTACTTTTAGATTGTCAGATTTTTTCCAAAGCATACCTGGTCCAAACTGAAAATAAGCTGGTGAAAAGAAATGAGAAGTCTTAAATCCTGATTCAAATCCAGAATCAAATTGCGTTTTAAAATTAAAAAATGCAGAATAATACCAATTTCCTGTTGCAGAGGCTCTTTTACCCAGCAAAGAATTGTATTGAAATCTATCATCAGATTTTTGCATTTCTTGTCCTTTAATTTTGGTAACAC
The DNA here is from genome assembly GCA_019752245.1 of Flavobacteriaceae bacterium. Classification (GTDB taxonomy): domain Bacteria; phylum Bacteroidota; class Bacteroidia; order Flavobacteriales; family Flavobacteriaceae; genus Flavobacterium. Next base: position 996 of record JAIEMH010000368.1, on the reverse strand, counting down.
CATAACCTGCAATTACTTTATTGTCCCAGTTCCAAGTATCTTTTTTGTAGTTGAAATCATAGTTTAAACCAATATTTCCTGAGATATTGCTTTGTCCACCAGCCAACCAATTGTTGAAACTAGCTTGGTTAGCTAAAAAGGTGAAAGTTCCTTTTTTAACCCAACCGTTAGGTTTATCTTCTTTTATTTTGGCAACTGCTTCTTCTGTTTTTTTAAGAAGCTCTTTTTCGTTTTCTTGAGCAAAAACAGCTGTTAGTGATAAAATCATTGTAAGTGTGAGTACAATTTTTTTCATTTTTTTAGTTTTAAAAATTCGAGTGCAAAGGTAAAAATACATTTGATTTCAACAAATTTTAAACCGAATATAACCAACTGATTTTGTAGAATTTAAACTACTTTCCTTTCTTAAATAATGGAACTGCCGAACAAGCTTCGCCATACATAACACTTTTTGCAAATGGCTGTAAGTATTGAATTGCAAGTAAGTAAGCACTTTGCGGAACTGGTTTTTTAGAACAACCTTTTAAGATAACCGGTTTGTCCTGATACACCGAAAAATCTACACTTAGAAGTTTTTCCTGATATAAGGCTGTTTCAATGTCTTCAAAGTTACCGCTGATGACTTTTTTGGCAAATGGAGCTGCGTAAACTGTAACTAGAATACTAGCCCAAGCCGGAATAATTGCATCCGTTGAGCAATTTACAGCAACATATTGATCTTGATATTGTGTCCAATCGTGATTTTTTAATGCTTCACGAAAGTCTTTTTCTTTTAAAAGAAATCCTTCGTATAGCCATTGTGAAATGTCAATTTGTGTTCGAATTCCGTTTTGATAATAATCTTCCAAATCGAAAACTTCGAGAACAGAATTGGCTACTTTATTTATAATTTCGTCTTCCATAATACTTTTTTTATTGATAACCTTCTGCTTGAAGCGTAAATAATTGTGCGTACAACTTATTGTTCTCCATCAATTCTTCGTGCGTTCCAGATTC
>JAIEMH010000130.1 GCA_019752245.1 Flavobacteriaceae bacterium | reverse complement strand
ATTGCATCGCAATATAAAGACAAACTATTAATTGGATTAAATCTTAATTCACACTTTATTGATTACAGACAGTCTAGTAGTTTTTTTGAATCAAATACTAATCCAAAATATACAACTGGATCTACAGTAGATAGAATTCGTTTCAATAATGATTTATATACCTATGGAAGTGGCTTTTCATTTCAATTAGGAGCTATTTTTAAACCTGCAAAAGAAGTTCGTTTAGGATTGGCTTTTGAATCGCCAACTTGGTACCGATTAACCGATGAATTGAAGCAACGAGTAGTAACGTCAGGATATGGTTTAAATGCTGCAGTAGACAATACACTATATGGAACTGTTGTTACCGACCCTAATTTAACTATGATTTTTCAACCATATAAATTGCAAACTCCAGGAAAATGGACAGGTAGTTTTGCCTACGTTTTTGGTAAAAAAGGATTGTTGAGTGTTGATTATGCAGTAAAAGATTATAGTAACACTCAATATAATCCAAAAAATGATTATCCTAATGAGAACTCATCAATGGCTAATTTGTTAAGTACTTCTAGTGAAGTGCGCTTGGGTGGTGAATATAAAATTAAAAAACTTAGCCTTCGTGGTGGCTATCGTTGGGAACAAAGTCCTTATAAAAACGGAAAAACTATTGGCGATTTAACTGGCTATTCTACAGGTTTAGGGTATAATTTTGGTTCTACAAAAGTAGATTTGGCTTATGCTTATTCTAAACGCGATTACAACCAACAATTTTTCTCTCAAGGATTTACAGATGCCGCTAGAATTAAGTCGGTAAATAATAATGTGAGTTTGACTTTATCCTTTGAATTGTAATAATTTTCGTTAAATATTATTAAAGACCATTCGTGTTTCGAATGGTTTTTTTGTGTACTTCGCTTGCTAACTAGCCCTGACAGGAGCGGCACCTTGTAGAGCGGATGGCAGGAATAGGGAAACCAAAAATGCTATAAAGTTTCGCTCCTTAAAATAAATAACGTAATTTTGCGTCCCAATTAAATAAAGGTATGAGAACCAAATCGGTAAAGAAAAATAAAATCAATGTTATTACACTTGGATGTTCTAAAAACACTTACGACAGTGAGGTTTTAATGGGACAATTAAAAGCTAGTGGAAAAGATGTTGTGCATGAGCAAGAGGGTAACATTGTTGTAATAAACACTTGTGGATTTATTGATAATGCTAAGGCAGAATCGGTAAATACAATCTTAGAATATGCAGATAAAAAATCTAGAGGAATTGTAGATAAAGTATTTGTAACAGGATGTTTATCTGAACGCTATCGTCCTGACTTAGAAAAAGAAATTCCTAATGTAGACCAATATTTTGGCACTACAGAATTGCCTCTTTTATTGAAGGCACTTGGTGCCGATTACAAGCACGAATTGCTTGGTGAGCGATTGACTACAACACCAAAAAACTATGCTTATTTAAAAATTGCAGAAGGTTGTGATAGACCATGTAGTTTTTGTGCTATTCCGTTAATGAGAGGAAAACACGTTTCGCAATCTATTGAAAAATTGGTTAAAGAAGCTGAAGGTTTGGCTAAAAATGGTGTAAAAGAATTGATTCTTATTGCGCAAGATTTGACGTATTATGGATTGGATTTATACAAAAAACGCAATCTAGCTGAATTGTTAGAAAACTTAGTAAAGGTAGAAGGAATTGAATGGATTAGATTGCATTATGCCTTTCCTACTGGTTTTCCTATGGATGTTTTGGAGTTGATGAAACGTGAACCAAAAATTTGCAATTACATTGATATTCCGTTGCAACATATTTCTGATAAGATTTTAAAATCTATGAAACGTGGTACCACGAAAGAAAAAACGACTAAATTATTGCAAGATTTTCGTGCAGCAGTACCAGGAATGACTATTAGAACTACATTAATTGTTGGTTATCCAGGAGAAACACAAGAAGATTTTGAGATCATGCGCGACTGGGTTCAAGAAATGAAGTTTGAACGTTTGGGCTGTTTTACCTATTCTCACGAAGAAAATACTGGAGCATTTGCCTTGGTTGATGATGTTCCTGAAGATGTTAAAAAAGCACGTGCGCAAGAAATAATGGATTTACAATCGCAGATTTCTTGGGATTTGAATCAAGAGAAAATTGGTCACACTTTTAAATGTGTTATAGACCGAAAAGAAGGTGAACATTTTATTGGTAGAACCGAATTTGACAGTCCAGATGTTGATAATGAAGTTTTAATTGATGCTGCCAAGTTCTATGTAAAAACTGGTGATTTTGTAAATGTAAAAATTACAGATGCAACAGAGTATGATTTGTACGGAGAACCGGTTTAGCTATTAAAATTTTATTTAACTTTATCTTTTTAAATAATTTGAAAATGAAAACAATACAATCTATTTTTCTTTGTGGGTGTTTGACCTTGGCTTTTAACACAGCCTCTGCACAATATGGCGGTTATGGTAATAATGGAATGGGAAGACAACAAAGCATGGGCATGGGCGGCGCACCAAGCGATGCAAGCCGATACACTAAAAGTCCGGAAACCATTGAAAAAGAAAGAACAGAAAGTACAAACAAAACCATAGAATCTCTAAAAACTGAATTAAACTTAGATGAACTTCAGCTTATAGTTATTAAAAAAGAAATTGAATCTGGAAACAAGAAAATTTATGATTTAATTAAAAACGAAGAAACTTCTCAAGAAGATAAAGCTAGAGAGATAGAAGCCATAACTGAAAAAATGGATACAACAATCAATACTTTTTTGAACGCAGAGCAAAAAACAAAGTACAAAAAAGTTATTGAAGCTAGAAAAGAACTAATGGATAAAATAAAAGATAAACGATTAAGATAATTCAAAAGTATTTTAAAAAAAAACTCCTAAACATTGTGTTTAGGAGTTTTCTGTTATTAACTAACCTCTTAATTAATTTATGATTTTGCTATAACAGTTCCTTTAAAAGTCAATACTTTTGGAGTAGTTTCTGCGCTTGTAGTTACTGTAACCGTTTTTGTAAAAGCACCAACTCTGTCAGTAGCATATTTTACACCAATAACTCCTTTTTCTCCTGGTTGAATTGGTTTCTCTGGTTTAGACGGAACTGTACATCCGCATGATCCTTGAGTACTTTCAATAACTAAAGGCTTGTTTCCTGTGTTTGTGAAAACAAATTGTCTTTGTCCATCAGCATTGTGAGGAATTGTTCCGTAATCAATTGTTTCATTTTCAAAAACCATTCCTGCTCCTTCAAGAGTTGGAGTTTTTTGAGTTTCAACTTTAGCTTTTTTTGTTTTTTTAGCTTTTGTCTGAGCATTTACAGTAGTTGCGCTGAAAACAGCTAATACAGCCAATAATAATATTTTTTTCATTTTTTTCAAGATTAATAATTTAACAAGACAAATTTATATAAAAAAAAGTTCAAGTATCACAATGAATCTTAAATTTTTATTAAATGAAATGTTAATGCCATACTTTAGTTTTAAATAATTAAATTCGTAAACTTATTTTAAATTTTACAATCCCTTGTCATCAAAAGAAAAAAGCAGTAAAGAAACGCCATTAATGAAGCAGTACAACGAGATAAAAAGGAAATATCCTGATGCTTGTTTATTGTTTAGAGTAGGTGATTTTTATGAAACATTTGGAGAAGATGCTGTACGAGCTTCCAAAATATTAGGTATTACTTTAACTAAAAGAGGTGCTGAAAGTGAAACTGAAACTGCACTTGCTGGATTTCCGCATCATTCTATTAATACATATTTGCCAAAGTTAGTGAAAGCCGGACTTCGTGTTGCAATATGTGACCAATTGGAAGATCCAAAAATGACCAAAACCATTGTTAAAAGAGGTGTAACCGAATTGGTAACTCCCGGTGTTTCAATGAACGATGAGGTTTTAAGTTCTAAATCCAATAATTTCTTAGCTTCTATTTATTTTGGAAAAAAACAACTTGGAGTTTCTTTCTTAGATGTTTCAACTGGTGAGTTTCTAACAGCACAAGGAAATGAGGAATACATTGATAAGTTGCTTCAAAATTTTAGCCCGAGTGAAATTCTAATTCAAAAAAACAATAGAAACCTATTTAAGGAAGCTTTCGGAGAAGATTTTAATACTTTTTATCTTGAAGATTGGGTGTATCAAGAAGATTATGCTTTTGAAACTTTAACCAATCATTTTCAAACCAATTCATTAAAAGGATTTGGAATTGAAGAACTACAAGAAGGAATAATTTCATCAGGTGCAATTTTATATTATTTATCAGAAACACAACATAATAGGGTTCAACATATAACTAGTATTCAACGAATTGCCGAAGATGCCTACGTTTGGATGGATCGTTTTACAATAAGAAATTTAGAATTGTATCACAGTTATAATCCAAATGCGGTTACGTTATTGGATGTAATTGATAAAACGCTTTCGCCTATGGGTGGAAGATTGCTAAAACGTTGGTTAGCATTGCCATTAAAAGACGCAAACAAAATTAAAAGCCGTCATGAAGTAGTGTCTTATTTGAATGAAAATCAAGAAATTCTTCAAAAAATTCAATATCAAATTAAACAAATTTCCGATTTAGAGCGATTGATTTCTAAAATAGCTGCTGGAAAAGTTTCGCCACGTGAAGTGATTTATCTGAAAGAATCATTGGATGCCATTATTCCAATTAAAAACTTGGCATTGGAAAGTAAACAAGAGGCAGTTCGTGTTATTGGTGATAGTTTTCATTCTTGTGATTTGCTTCGTGAAAAAATAAAAACAACTTTAAATCAAGATGCGCCTGTCGCTATTTCTAAAGGGAATGCAATTGCTACAGGTGTTCATGCCGAGTTGGATGAACTAAGGAGTATTGCTTTTTCAGGAAAAGAATTCTTAGAAGGAATCGAAAAAAGAGAATCCGAAGCTACTGGAATTTCATCTTTAAAAATTTCTTTTAATAATGTTTTTGGATATTATATTGAAGTTAGAAATACCCATAAAGATAAAGTTCCTGCTGAATGGATTAGAAAACAAACATTGGTAAATGCAGAACGTTATATAACTGAAGAATTAAAAGAATACGAAACTAAAATTCTCGGTGCCGAAGAAAAGATACATCAAATAGAAGGACAATTGTTTGAGCAATTGGTCACTTGGATTGCTACCTATATAAAGCCAGTTCAATTAAACGCTAATTTGGTTGCTCAATTAGATTGTTTGACTTCATTTACGCAATTGGCGATCGAAAATAAATACGTTTGTCCAATAATTGACGATACTTTTGAACTTGAAATTACCAATGGTCGTCATCCAGTTATAGAAAAACAATTACCAGTTGGAGTTCCATATATTGCTAATGATGTTTATTTGGATAGAGAAACACAACAATTGATTATGATTACTGGGCCAAATATGTCTGGAAAATCGGCAATTCTGCGTCAAACAGCTTTGATAGTGCTGTTGGCTCAAATGGGAAGTTTTGTTCCTGCAGAAGCCGTAAGAATGGGAGTTGTTGATAAAATATTCACAAGAGTAGGAGCAAGCGACAATATTTCGATGGGTGAATCTACTTTTATGGTTGAAATGAATGAAACAGCTTCCATCTTGAATAACATTTCTGATAGAAGTTTGGTTTTGTTGGATGAAATTGGAAGAGGAACCAGTACTTATGATGGAATTTCGATAGCTTGGGCGATAGCTGAATTCTTGCATGAAAATCCTGCACGACCTAAAACTCTTTTTGCAACCCATTATCATGAATTGAATGAGATGAGCGAAATGTTACCTCGAATTCAGAATTATAATGTTTCTGTCAAAGAACTAAAAGACAATGTACTTTTCATTAGAAAATTAGTTAAAGGAGGGAGTGCTCATAGTTTTGGTATTCATGTCGCTAAAATGGCTGGAATGCCTCAAATTGTAATTCAAAAAGCACAAAAGTTATTAAAGAAACTCGAAAAAGATCACTCAAGCGATGCTTTGCATGGAATAAAATCGGCGAAAGATGAAATGCAGCTGAGTATTTTCAATATGGACGATCCGCTATTGGAAGAAATTAAAGAGGAAATATTAGGTTTAGATATAAATACTTTGACTCCAGTTGAGGCATTAATGAAACTAAACGAAATAAAACGAATGTTACTTAAAAAGTAATCTTTAGGTTATCAGTAGGTTATGTTTTTGTTGTAATTTTTTTCAAAAAAAGGTTTGTATAATTCAATTTAAGTGTTACATTTGCATCCGCAATACGGAACAAGTGTTGTCGTTCTTATAAAAATTTGATAATGCGAAAATAGCTCAGTTGGTAGAGCGCGACCTTGCCAAGGTCGAGGTCGCGGGTTCGAATCCCGTTTTTCGCTCAAACGCCTATAAAGCTTGAATGATGATTTATTTTATTAATAATAATCTATATCATTAAAAAGCGAATCGCTCGGATGGTGAAATTGGTAGACACGCTGGACTTAAAATCCAGTGAACAGCAATGTTCGTGCGGGTTCAAGTCCCGCTCTGAGTACAAAGAAAGCTTCAAACTATGTTTGAGGCTTTTTTTTTGGCTTTAATCGATTTTGAATTTTACCTTATAATGGTAATCATTTTGTTGGTGCTGCTTTGATGGTTGAAGTAAGTTCGTATATTCGTCAAGTGATTTAGTGTTTATGTTAATCTGATTATTTTAAAAAAATATATGGCTTCTTTTGTTATTAGTAAAAGATTTAGTGGAGATTATAAATTTGAGTTTGCCTCCCGTAAAGGCAAGCCTATTTTTACTAGTAACGCATATGAGTTGAGGATGGATTGTGAGTCGGCGGTAGAATATTTGCGTTCAGTACTAGATACTTGTTCTTATGTCAAATTTAAGACCAGTAAAGGGAAGTATTTCTTTCGAGTGGTGATCAACGGTCAAGTAGTAGCGGTAAGTCGCAAGTATAGCACGGAACTAATGGTCCAGAAAGGAATAGATGAAATTGTGAAGTACGGATCCAAAGCAGAGATTTTAGACTTCTCCAACAATGACTTTGAATTTACGGATTAATATGCAAAATGAACCATTACTTTTACGAATTTAAGGTTGATGATGAAAAAAAATATAAGCACAAAAAAAAGCCGCTACAAGAGTAAACGGCTTATTTTTTTGTTTGTGCTTGAAATTACTCAGCAGCAGGAGCTTCAGTTTCAACAGCAACAGTAGTGTCAACAGCTACAGTATCAACAGCAACAGTATCAACAACTACAGCAGTAGTATCAGTCATTACTTCTTCAGCAGGAGCTTCAGCTTTTTTACAAGATACTACAGTCAAAACAGCAACAACAGCTAAACTTAAAAATACTTTTTTCATCTTAATTTAATATAAAAGGTTAATTATTAATTCGGAGCAAAGATATAAATTTTTTTAATCGAAAAAACTTTTATTTAACTTTTTTTAAAAATTCTAACTTTGAATTCCGATTTATTACTTTACAAATTCCGTGCCAAAGTTAAATATTTATTAAAATTATTTTTTCTTTGCTGGTTGTATGATTTTCAGTTCGTTAATGATGTTTTGAGCACCAGCAAACTTATCAATGATGAATAAAACATAGCGAGCATCAACCATAATGTTTCTACAAATGTCTGGCGAGTAGTAAACATCACTCATTGTTCCTTCCCAAACTCTATCAAAATTCAAGCCAATTAAGTTTCCTTTCGCATCCAAGGCTGGACTTCCAGAGTTTCCTCCAGTAGTGTGGTTTGTAGCTATGAAACAAACTGGCATTTTACCATTTACTCCATATTTACCGTAATCTTTGGTATTGTACAAGTCAATAAGTTTTTTTGGAACATCAAATTCATAATCACCTGGAACATATTTTTCCATAACACCATCTAATGTTGTGAATGGCTCGTAATAAACTGCATCATTTGGCTTATAACCTTTTACTTTTCCATAAGTTACACGTAATGTACTATTGGCATCTGGGAAAATTCTAGCCGATTTTGGTGAAAGTTCCAAAATAGCTTTCATGTAAGTTCTTTGTAAAGCTATATTTTTCAAATTTAACTCATCATATTTTGGAGTTACATTTTTAGCATAAGCATCAGCCATTGATTTTATCAATTGATATCCTTTATCGGCGTTCAATTTTTCAATTACAGTTTTAGAATCACCTTCTAATAATGATTTAAAATTTTCTAGTGAAGTTAACTTTGAATTTGAAAAAATATCAGCAGTTAATTTACTCGCATCAATATTATTCAATGTTTCTGGTAAAAATTGCTTTGGAGATTTTGTAGCATATAAGTTTATTAATTGCTCAAAAACATTTCTATCCACATCTACATTATAATCTTTGTAAAAATCATCAATTCCTTTAGAGAGTGTATTTTTTCTGTCAGTAAATGATTGTTCTCCTTTGGTATTTAAAATTTGTTCAAGTTGGTACAATTTATATCCAACAGATAGAATTTCGGTATTTCTTAAAGCTACCTCTGTAAAATAATCTCTAGCTAAAGCATAGTCTTTAATTCCGGTGTAATTTTTTTCAAAATCAGAAAGTAAGTTGCCATATTCAGCTTGTTTTCCTGCTTTTACAACTTTTTCTTGAAAGTCTTTTTCAAATTTTTGTTTGGCGGCAACTGCATTGGCTTTTTTCAAACCTTTAGTTTCGCCCATCCATTTTTTCCAATAATTAGCAACGCTAGCATATTTAGAGGCATACTGAATTTTAATGGCTTGGTCTTTTCTCATAAAACGATCTTGCACTTTCAAAGCTGCATCACGAACCTCAATTTTTGCCGGATTTAATGTAGTTACAATTTGTTCAACAGCAACCGATGGTAAATATTCAGTAGTTCGTCCAGGATAACCCAAAACCATTGTAAAATCGTTTTCTTTCAAACCTGCAATAGAAATTGGGAAGAAATGTTTTGGTTTGTAAGGAACATTTTCAGCGGAATATGCAGCTGGACGATTGTTTTTGTCAGCATAAATTCTGAATAATGAAAAATCTCCTGTGTGACGTGGCCAAACCCAATTGTCGGTATCCGAACCAAATTTCCCTATTGAACTTGGTGGCGCACCAACAAAACGAATGTCTTTGAAGGTTTCGGTTACAAATAATAGGTATTGATTTCCGTCATAAAAAGTTCTGATTTTATTTTCTTGCCATGATTCTTTTGGTAAAGAATTGCTTAAAGAAGTAATATTTTCTTGAATTTTCTTTTGCTTATCTGCTTCAGATGTTAGCGTTGCAACTCCTTCAAGAACTTTGGTTGTAACGTCTTCAATTCTAACGACAAACATCACAACCATGTTAGGATTGGTCAATTCATCTTCCATTTTGTACGCCCAAAATCCATCGCGAAGGTAATCGTGCTCTACAGTTGAATGATTTTGAATAGCGTCAAATCCGCAGTGGTGATTGGTTAAAAGCAATCCTTTGTCAGAAATCATTTCGGCTGTACAACCGCCATCAAATTGTGGAACGGCGTCTTTCATGCTAGAATGATTTACCGAATAAATTTCTTCTGCAGAAACTTTCATGCCAAGGTTTTTCATTTCGGTTTCGTTCATTCCTTTTAACAATGATGGAATCCACATGCCGCCTTGTTGCGCTTGGGTTTGAATGACGAATAATAGTAGTAGTAATTTAATGAATCTCATAATTAGATTTTTAGATTATTGGATTTTTAGAAAGTTAGACTTTGAATTTTAGTAGTTTTCGATGATGAACTTCGAAATCGTTTGCAAGATACAATTTTTGTGCATTTTCATTATGATTTTCAACTTCTAGATAAAGCAATTTAACATTTAATAGTAAAGCTTGTTCTTTGATAAATTGAATTGTTTGTTTACCAATTCCTTTTCCACGAGCTATTTCTTTAATGTATAATTCGTCTAGAAATGCAATTTTCCCACCATATTCAAAACTGAAAATAAAGGTTAGAATAACGTAACCTACGATTTCAGAATTATCATAAATTAACCATGATTTACCAAGACTTTCATCTGAAATAAATTCCTGAAATAAATTTTTAGAAACTTCAATATTTATTGGATAATTGTCAATTGCATAGAAATCTTGCATCATTTGGGTGATGGTTTCTATTTGTGGAGTTTCTAAGGTTTTGATTTGAAACATATAAGTAATGTAAGTTCATTTAAGAATTAATGTGATTTAAAATAATTTCCGTTGCACCTTTATTCATTTGAACAAAAGTCGAACAAATATGTCCTTTTTCATGTCGGACATCTTCATTGAAAATTAAATTATAAAATGCTTCGTTCAGTTCCTTTTGATTCGAAATAGAAACACAACCTTCTTGATGTACCAAGGCAATTGCTTCTGCAAAATGAGAGTAATTTGGACCAATTATAATCGGAATTCCAAATGTTGCTGGTTCCAAAATATTATGAACACCAGGATTTCCAAAACCACCGCCAACGTAGGCAATGTCTGCGTAGGAATATATTTTAGTAAGGATTCCAATCGTATCAATAATGAAAACCTGAATTCTCTTCAAATCCTGATTTTCCTTTTCGGAAAATAAAATGGTTGATTTCGTTATCTGTGATTTCAGATTTGCAATCTGTTCCGATTTGATATTATGTGGTGCAATTATAAATTTTATGTTATCAGAAGAATTGTTGATGTAATTAATTAATAGTTCTTCGTCTTTTGGCCATGAACTTCCTATTACAATTGTGGTTTTGTTGTCTTTAAATTGTTCAATAAAATCCAAAGAATTATCTCTTTCTAAAATTGAAACTACTCGGTCAAAACGTGTATCGCCTGAAATTTTCACATTATTGAAACCAATACTTTGAAGTAGTTTTTTAGAACTTTCGTTTTGTACAAAAAAATAATCGAATGTTTTTAAAGCGTTTCTATAAAATCCGCCGTACCATTTAAAAAATGCCTGATTTTCCCTAAAAATGCCTGAAATCAAATACGTTTTTATGTTTAGTTTTTTTAGTTCGTTCAAATAATTTGGCCAGTATTCATATTTGATAAAGAAAACTAGCTCTGGATTTATGGTTTTGATGAATTTTTGTGCATTCGATTTTGTGTCTAATGGAAGATAAACTGTGACATCAGCAACAGTATTGTTTTTTCGGACTTCATAACCGGATGGCGAAAAGAAACTGATAACAATTTTATGATTTGGATATTGAATTTTTATTTTTTCTATAACTGGCAAACCTTGTTCGTATTCGCCTAAAGATGCCGCGTGAAACCAAATTGTTTTTTCGTTTGGTTTGATTTTGCTTTTTAGAATTGAAAAAACTTCTTTTCTTCCGTCGACAAAAAGTTTCATTTTTGGACTGAAAAGTGCCAGTAATTTTACGACTTGCGAGGCCAGAATAATAATTAGATTGTATAGAAAAAGCATTGTTAAATTTTAGTTGGGTAAAAATAAGATTTTTTGCCACAGATTAAACGGATTTGAGAGATTTTAATAGTTGGAGTGTTTTGAATAACTGATTTTTGAAAAAGACAATTGCTATTTAGCCCTGATTGGAGAGGAAATCTTTTTCTTTTGTTGCCTTCGAGTGCCTCAGGCGACAAAAGAAAAAGATTGCAATGGAAAGCAGGAAAATGGAAACCAAAAAAAGCCCGAACCATTCGCTCCAAATAATAAGAAATGTTATACTTTTGTATTTCAAATTTTTTAGGATGAAGAAACTACAAATGGTTGACTTGAAAGGTCAATATGAAAAAATAAAAGACGAAGTTAATGCGTCGATTCAAGAAGTTTTAGAAACAAATACTTACATAAACGGACCTTTGGTTCACCAATTTCAAAAAGATTTAGAAGATTATTTAGGAGTAAAACATGTAATTCCTTGTGCAAATGGAACTGATGCGTTGCAAATTGCCATGATGGGATTGGATTTGAAACCTGGCGATGAGGTAATCACTGCCGATTTTACGTTTGCTGCAACTGTTGAAGTGATTGCTTTGTTGCAATTAACTCCGGTTTTGGTGGATGTTGATATGAATAATATGAATATTTCGCTTGACGGAATTAGAAAAGCAATTACACCAAGAACTAAGGCTATTGTTCCTGTACATTTGTTCGGTCGTGCTGCCAATATGGACGCGATTATGGAAATTGCCAACGAACATGATCTATATGTTATTGAAGACAATGCCCAAGCTATTGGTGCAGACTATAAATCGAATGATGGTTCTAAAAACAAAGTTGGAACTATTGGTCATGTTGGTGCAACATCGTTTTTTCCTTCTAAAAATTTAGGTTGTTATGGCGATGGTGGAGCGATTTTTACTAATGATGATGCGTTGGCTCACAAGTTACGCGGCATTGTAAATCACGGAATGTACGAACGTTACCATCATGATGTAGTAGGAGTGAACTCGCGTTTGGATAGTATTCAGGCTGGAGTTTTGAAAGCAAAATTACCACATTTAGATACCTACAATAAAGCACGTCAAGATGCAGCTAGAAAATATTCGGTTGCGTTGAGTGTTAATCCAAATGTTTGGGCTCCATTTATTTGTGATACTTGCGATTGCCATGTTTTTCATCAATATGTTGTTAGAATTACCAATGGAAAACGCGATGGACTATTAGCACATTTGCAGGAAAAAGGAATTCCGTGTGCAATTTATTATCCAATTCCTTTGCATAGTCAAAAAGCTTATGCTGATTCTAGATACAAAGAAGAAGATTTCCCAGTTACGAATCAATTGTGTAAAGAAGTAATTGCTTTACCAATGCACACTGAATTGGATGATGAGCAAATTAAATTTATAACGGATACGGTTTTAGAATATTTAAAATAAGAAAAAAGAAACAAGAGAAAAGACGAAAGAGTTATTATTGTCTTTTCTCTTGCTTCTTTTTTCTATTATCTTATAAAAATGAAAATAGTAGTAACAGGAGGTTTAGGTTTTATAGGTTCGCACACAGTTGTTGAATTACAAAATGAAGGTTTTGAGGTTGTAGCGATTGACAATTTATCAAATTCATCGGAAAGTGTTTTGGATGGAATTTTTAACATTACAGGTAAAAAACCAATTTTTGAAAAGATGGATTTGCGCGATAAAGCGTCGGTTCAAAATTTCTTTAAAAAGCACAATGATGTTGCTGGAGTAATTCATTTTGCTGCCTCAAAAGCTGTTGGAGAAAGTGTTGAAAATCCTTTGTTGTATTATGAAAACAATATAAACGCATTAGTTTATGTTTTGCAAGAATTGAAAGAATTGCCGAGTGCCAATTTCATATTTAGTTCTTCTTGTACAGTTTACGGTCAAGCCGAAGTTATGCCAATTACCGAAGATGCATCAATTCAACCAGCGATTTCTCCTTATGGAAATACGAAGCAAATTGGTGAAGAAATTATAACTGATGTTGCCAAAGTTACCAATATCAACTCGATTTTACTACGTTATTTTAATCCTATTGGTGCTCATGAAAGTGCAGAAATTGGTGAATTGCCAATTGGTGTTCCTCAGAATTTAGTACCGTTTATAACGCAAACTGGTTTTGGATTGCGCCAAGAATTATCTGTTTACGGAAATGATTATCCAACACCAGACGGAACTTGTATTCGCGATTATATTCATGTTGTAGATTTGGCAAAAGCGCATGTAATTGCATTAAAGCGATTGTTGGATAGAAAAAATCTTGATAAAGTAGAAACTTTCAATTTGGGAACAGGAACAGGAAGTTCGGTTCTTGAAGTTATTACAGCATTTGAAAAAGTTTCTAATCAAAAACTACCTTATAAAATTGTGTCAAGAAGAGAAGGCGATGTTGTTGAAGCTTATGCAAATACAGATAAAGCGAGTACTGTTTTAGGATGGAAAACCCAATTTAACCTTGAACAAGCAATTGATAGTGCTTGGAAATGGGAGAAAAAAGTTAGACAATAATAGTTCGTATATCAGAATAAAAAAATCCTCACAATTTAAGTTTGTGAGGATTTCTTTTTTTAGATTACTTTTTAGCAGCTTCTTTCATTTTATCAGCAGCTTCATCCATTTTTTTTGCGCCTTTTTCTAGAGCTTCTCCAGCTTTTGCTTGAGCAGTGTCTATTGCAGTATCTACTTTTTCAGAAATTGTATCTACTTTTTGCTCGATTTCAGTTCCTACAGCTTCTGTAGCATCTCCTACTTTCTCTTTTGTTTTGTCTTGGCAAGATACCATTGCAACAGCCATAAACGCTAGTGCTAAAATTGTTTTTTTCATTTTTTAAAGAATTAAGGTTAATAACATTTTTTATTATTACAAATTGAGTGCCAATTTTTTCTGTTATCGGATTTTCAATAAAAGATTTGGATTTGGACAGTTTTGTGAATAAAAGGATAATTTTTTTTCATTGCAAACTCCAGGATAATCACCAGTTTTACTTTCTATATCAATTATTATTTGAAAATGTAAATGTGGTGCATAATCTCCGTTTATTGGTGGCGAACCCAATGTTGCGATAGTTGCTCCTTTTTTGACTTTAGTCCCAATTTGTTTATCGTTCAAACTATCCAAACTTAAATGTCCATATAAAGTGTAAAATTTTATTTCGTCCAATTGGTGTTCCAAAATAATTGTCGGACCATAATCGCCAAGTGCTGTATTGTTTTGAAAACTATGAATGGTTCCGTCTAATGCCGCTAAAACTGATGTTCCAGCTTTTATCCATAAATCCAAACCAATGTGAATGTTGCGCTCATCTGAATCTTCAGAATTAAAAACCGTACTTCTTTTGTATAAATTTCTAATTTCTTGATAACCTCCAAAAGCTACTTTTGCATTGTTTTTAGAAAGGTATTCTTCAATATAATTTTCAAATGCTACTGCATCGGTGCTATTCAGTTTGAATAATTCTTCGTTGGATGCCGATAAATCTATTGCAACATAATCGGAGTAATCGATGGAAGAATCAATTACTTTTACGTCTTTTAAACTTTCTAAAAGTGCTATTGTTTTTTGCATTTTATTTGTTTTACAAAACTAATTCTGAATATAATTTTTCAAATGTGGCATCCAAATCGGAGCTGAAACCAGAATGTGGTCGAGACGTTTGAATACTCGAACTCTTAACAGCTGTCAACCATCGAAAGCGTTCGGCAATATCGAAGGTTGCAATTGGTCCGCCATCTTTTTTTCCGCTTCCGATTTTTACAAAAGAATCTAAATTTTCTTTCAATTGCTCTTGGTCAAATTCAGAACAAATAGATTTTATTTTATCAGAAAAAATACGGTATTCAATTCGTAAATATTTTTGACGTTTACAAAAAAGTAACAATCCGATATTGATAAATTCTTCGCGCTCCACTTTTGGAACTACACGAAGAACAGCATACTCATATAAGTGTTTTTCGTGCATCTTGCGCTTGTTTTAAAAATAGATTAGAATTTGATAATCGAATCGATAAAAACTGAAAATAAACTTCTTTAATTTCTTCAGGAGCAATTGCTCCGTCTTCCCATTGCAACCAATCATCCGGAATTTGATTTACAATTTCCTTTAAAATAGTGTCGTTTAATTTTGAAGTAAATTCGGTATTAATCTCTTCCAATTTACTTGCTTTTGGTAATAAAACATGATCTTTTATCAAAGCAAAAGGAGAAACAGCATTGGCTTTCCAATTGTCCCAAGAATGATGAAAATAAAAAGCTGCACCGTGATCAATTAACCACAGTTCTTTTCTCCAAATTAATAAATTGGTATTTCTAAAAGTTCGATCAACATTGGTAATAAATGCGTCAAACCAAACGATTTTAGAAGCCAAAACTTCGTCACAATCATTTGTTGCTGCATCATAAGTTATTGCGCCCGAAAGATAATGCAAACCCAAATTCAATCCTTGACTGAATTGCAATAAATCCTGAATTTCTTCATCGGCTTCGGTTCTTCCAAAGGCTTCGTCTAGATTGGCAAAAACCAGCTCTGGAATTGGCAAACCAAGGAATTTAGCAATTTGACCACCAAGAAACTCAGCTATCAATGCTTTAACGCCATGACCTGCGCCACGAAATTTCAAAACATATTTAAAATCGTCATCAGCTTCGGCCAAAGCAGGAAGCGATCCACCTTCTCGAAGTGGTGTAATGTATCTGGTTACGTTTACGGTTCGTAAATTTAAATTCATAAAACGGAAATTGTTTTAACAAAGATAAGTATTTCAGATTTTGATTACTGCGATAAAATACTTTTGAAGTATAAAATTAATTGACTACTTTTAGTATTTATAAATTTATTCAAATGAAATGAAATTTTCAAAGGAAGAAAAAAAGTTTTGGCAACGTAATTATCGAATTGAGCGTGTTGAAGAAATTCCTGCTGATTGGACTTTTTTTAAATCTGTAGATGGTGATGAAGACGACGATTTCTTTCATTTTTTTACCTTAAGAGTTACAACAATTACAGAGGTTCATCTAAAAGACACCTTAATTACAGATAGAGCAGTAGAATATATTGTGAAATTTGAACAACTTAAAACCTTATATTTAAGAAAACACGATGATATAACAAAAGAATGTATTCAGTGTTTTAATCAGATGAAGTCTTTAGAAAGTTTAAATATCACCAGAACAAAAATTACTTTGTCAGATTTATGTGTACATTTAAACAATCAAAGTCTTAGGGAAGTTTTTATAGATTCGGAAGAAAATGAAGAGGATATTCTTGAAAAAGCATTTGTTTTAAAAGAAAGAATGCCAAATTGTAATGTTTATATAGATACGTGTTTTTCAACAAATTTTTTTGGTAAACCAGAGAAACCAATATTTTAAAAAAAAGCCTTACAATTTAAAATTACAAGGCTTTAGATTTTTTTTTTTGAATTTATTATGCCGAATGTGTTGCCGCTTCTTTATCAATTTTATTTACCAATCCAACTAATACTTTTCCTGGTCCAACTTCTGTAAATAATGTTGCGCCGTCTTTTATCATTTGTTGTACCGATTGTGTCCATTTTACTGGCGCTGTCAATTGAATGATTAGGTTATTCTTAATCTCGTTTGCATCAGAAACCGCACTTGCTGTTACATTTTGATATACTGGGCAAATTGGAGTTGAAAAAGTTGTAGCTTCAATTGCTGCTGCTAATTCTTCTCTTGCTGGTTCCATCATTGGTGAGTGAAATGCTCCGCCAACTGGAAGTAATAATGCTCTTTTTGCTCCAGCTTCTTTCATGGCTACGCATGCTTCTTCTACAGCTTTAAATTCTCCAGAAATTACTAATTGTCCTGGACAGTTATAGTTTGCAGCTACAACAATTCCGTCTATTGAGGCACAAACTTCTTCTACTTTTTCATCGGCTAAGCCTAAAACTGCAGCCATTGTTGATGGTTTGATTTCGCATGCTTTTTGCATTGCAATGGCACGTTGTGAAACTAATTTTAATCCGTCTTCAAATGATAATGTTCCGTTTGCTACAAGCGCAGAAAATTCGCCTAATGAATGTCCGGCAACCATTTCTGGATGAAAATCTTCTAATGTTTTTGCCAAAATAACTGAGTGTAAAAAAACCGCTGGTTGCGTAACTTTGGTTTCTTTTAATTCTTCAGCTGTTCCTTCAAACATGATATCAGTGATTCTAAAACCTAGAATTTCATTGGCTTTTTCGAATAATTCTTTTGCTAATGGTGAGTTATCATATAAATCTTTTCCCATTCCTGGGAATTGTGCGCCTTGTCCTGGAAATATGTATGCTTTCATTTGTTTAGTTTAAAAGTTTAGTGTTTAAAAGTTTAAAGTTGTTGGCTGAAAACTGACGCAAAAATAGTATTTTTTTGCTAAATAAAAACCCTGAACTTCATTACGAAATTCAGGGTTTTTAATTTTGCAAAAATTATTTATTGTTGTAAAAATTGTAATTCTATATTTAATTTTACTTCTTCGCTTACTAAAACGCCACCCGTTTCTAGAGCAGAATTCCAAGTTAAACCAAAATCGGTACGGTTAATTTTTCCTGTAGCATTCAATCCTACTTTGGTATTTCCCCATGGATCTTTTAATAATCCGCTTACTTCTGTTTCTAGTTTTACGGTTTTTGTAACTCCGTGTAAGGTTAATTCTCCTGTTAATTCGTAATCGTCACCTTTTTTTACTAATGATGATGAAACGAAAGTTAGTTTAGGATTTTTTTCAGCATCGAAAAAGTCAGCGCTTTTTAAGTGATTGTCTCTGTCTGAATTACCAGTGTTTATAGAATCGATATTGGCTGAAAATTCAATTGAAGCAGTTGAGAAATCAAAATCTTCTGTTGTGATTATTGCATCGTAAGTGTCGAATTGACCAGATACATTGGTAAACATCATGTGTTTTACTTTGAAACCTACTTCTGAGTGTGTTGGATCGATTGTCCATTTAGTTGTTGCCATAATTATATATTTTATTTTTTGTTGTTATTAATTTATAGTACAAATTTACAACTGTTGTAAAGAGGCAGCACTTAACCTAGATTAAGAAATGGTTGTTGTAATGCTAAAGTTTAGCCCAGATAGAAGTGGAAAGCTTTTTGCAAAAAAGTGCCAATTTTTCTTGACAGAAAAGAGCGACCATAGAAGCTCCTTTTATGGCTTAGAAAAATGGTGCTTGTTTGTAAAAACTTGTAGCGTATGGCTGGATTGGCTTCTAATGATAGTGGTACAAATAAAAAAAGTGATACCTTTTTATAATATCACTTTTAAATATAATTTGGACGGATTTAGTATTCTATGGAATCGACTATTTTTAGTAAATCCTTTTTCAAATCTTCGTTTGTAATTCCTTTTTCGGCATCGAAATTGTCGTTGAAACTAGGTAAAGAAAAACTTCCTTTTACGATTGCACCTTGAAATGGAAAGCGTTTGTTGGCAATTTCTAAAACCGAATTTCCACCACGTGCACCAGGAGAAGTTGCCATTAAAAGCACTGGTTTTTCTTGAAAAGTTTTTCCGTTGATGCGAGACATCCAGTCGAAAATATTTTTGAAAGCCGACGAATACGCGCCATTATGTTCGGCAAATGAAATAACAATTAAATCGGATGCACCAATTTTAGTATAGAAATCGTGTGCTAATTGCGGAATCCCATCTTCTTTTTCTTTATCTATGGAATAGATTGGCATTTCGAAATCGTTGAGATCTAAAATTTCAACTTTTGCATTTTTAAATAAATTGGCGGTGTAGGTTACTAATTGTTTGTTTATGGAATTTTTGCTTGATGAACCTGCAAAGGCGATAATTTTTTTCATTAAATATTATTTTTATAATAAGTTAGCGCTCCAGAAGGACATTTTTTTATGGTTTCTATAATTTTGTCGGTTGTTGAATTTTCTGGTGTTATCCAAGGTTTCTCTTTGGGTTTAAAAACATCGGGATTGTTTTTCACGCAATTTGCCGAGTGAATGCACAAGGCGTTTTTCCAGACAATTGTTACTGCGCCATTGCTGTATTCTTTGGTTAAATCGTTAGCTTCCATGGTTATAGTTGGGTATTAATGGTGACTTTGTTTTTTAATATTTTAGAAACCGGACATTTTTCGGCAATTAAAAGTAAGCGTTCTTTTTGTTCAGCACTAACTTCTGACGAAAAAGAAATGGTTCTTGAAATGGTTGTTTCTAGTTCAGGTGAAATTTCTTGCGACATATTTAGTGCAATATTTATCTCAGGAATATCCCATCCTTTTCTATCAATATACATTCTTAAAGTGGATAATGTGCAACCTGCAAGTGATGCTAAAAGTGTAGTATATGGATCTGGACCAAGGTCTTTTCCTTCGATGCTTTCGGGTTCGTCCATTAGGAATTCTCCGTTGCGCCATGAAATTTTGCACAAGTATTTTTGTGTTCCAATGGTTCCTGTGATGTCGTTTTCTAAAAGATTTGCCATGATTCCTCTATTAAATTTGAATTATAAAACGTCGCTAAATTCTGGATTTTTATCGAAAACACTTTTAGCAAACGGACAAAGCGGAATTATTTTGATGCCTTTCTCACGAGCATATTCTATTGCTTTTACTACCATTTTTTTGCCAAAACCTTTTCCTTCATTTCCCGGATTTACCTCGGTGTGATCGATGATTATCTTGTCGTCGCCAGCAAAAACAAACGTCATCATTGCTTCGTGTTTTCCGTTAACATCAATATAAAACATACCGTTTTTATCAGTGATTTTTAATTGTACTTCGTTCATGGTTTTATTTTTTTTACCGCAAATTCACAAATTATTTTATTCGCGAATTTGCGGCTGTTATTATTTTTTCACTCAACACTCAAAACTGAGCACTGAATACTAATTAGTCCATCGGAATTTCCATCAATAAGAATTTTGCATCAGTTGAAGCTTTTATTTCTAAAGTTTCAAAATTGGTAATTCCTAATCCGTCTCGAGTTTCTAGTTCTTGTCCGTCAACAGTTATAGTTCCTGAAATTACAAAAACGTACATTCCGTTTCCAGCTTTTTTGATTTGGTATGTTTTTGAAAAATCTTTGTCAAAATCGGCTAAATGAAACCAAGCATCTTGATGAATCCAAACTCCTTCAT
>JAIEMH010000374.1 GCA_019752245.1 Flavobacteriaceae bacterium | reverse complement strand
ATCACACGGTACATAAACTGTTCCGTTGTGTTTGAAAGAAAGCTCTAACATGGTGCTCTTTTTCTCTAAAACTACATTTACTTTGATATCACAATTTTCATATTCGTGATAATCAAAACTATCAAAGAACGTTTTTTTTATTTGAAACTCAAATTGATGCTTTCCTAACTTTAACCCTATAAATGGAATTAAAAATTCATTTGTAACTTTCATCATTTCATCAATTTGTCCAATCCGAAGATTCGGGTTTGGGAGTGCAAAGATATAAATTAATTATAAATCTAAAAGCGTTATGAACATTTTTTTGTTTACAACTGTCTTTCTTTTGTTTTTAATGGATTTTTTGTGAGTTCAAAATACTCATTTCTTGACTTATATATGTCTATCGCAAGATAAACTGCCTCTTTAAACGAACTATTATCTGCTAGTCCTTTTCCTGCAATTTCGTATGCCGTTCCATGATCTGGAGAAGTTCTTATCTTGTTTAGACCTGCCGTATAGTTAACTCCACTTCCAAAAGACAACGTTTTAAACGGAATTAATCCTTGATCATGATAGGTTGCAATAACCGCATCAAACTTTTCATATTGTCCACTTCCAAAAAAACCGTCTGCAGAATAAGGTCCAAAAACCAAAATTCCTTTATCAAATATTTTTTTAATTGTTGGTTTTATAATTTCGTCTTCTTCTTTTCCTATCACGCCATTATCTCCTGCATGAGGATTTAGACCTAATATGGCAATTTTTGGTTTGTTGATGCTAAAATCTTGCTTTAAAGATTTATTTATAGTTTCAACTTTTTGTATGATTAATTTTTCTGTCAAATGCTTTGCAACATCAGCGACAGGAAGATGATCTGTAAATAACCCAACTCTCAAGTTGTCTTGAACCATAAACATTAAAGCATTTCCTTCTAGCTCTTGATCTAAATAATCTGTATGACCTGGAAATTTAAAATCTTCTGATTGAATATTGTATTTATTAATTGGAGCTGTAACTAATACATCTACCAAACCTTCTTTTAATGCTTTTGTAGCAGCAACAAAAGATTTTACAGCATACTTTCCTACATTGTCATCAATTTGACCAAAGTTTATATCAACTCCTTCTCGCCAAACGTTAAGCACATTAATTTTACCTTTAACCAATTGATCAAGTCTATCAATACCATGCAAAGCAACTTCAGAATTAAGATTCTTTTTTATGAATGATAAAATCTTAACATTAGCAAAAATAACTGGTGTGCACAACTCTAACATTCGAACATCTTCAAATGTTTTAAGGATTACTTCGCTTCCAATACCGTTTAAATCTCCTACTGAAATTCCAACGATTATATTTTCTGCTTTTTTCATGACGTGTTCTTCTTATTTATTGCTAATTTTGAACTGCAAATTTAGTAAAATAAAACGACAAATGTTTACAGGAATTATTGAAACCCTAGGATTAATAAAAGAGATACGAAAAGAAGATGAAAACTTACACATTACGGTAAGTTCTTCTATTACAAATGAATTAAAAATTGACCAAAGTGTCGCACATAATGGTGTTTGCTTAACTGTTGTTGGCATAGAAAACGACAACTATACTGTGACCGCAATAAAGGAAACTATTGATAAGACAAATGTTGGTGATTGGAAAACAGACGACATAATTAACCTAGAACGCGCAATGAAACTAGGAGACAGACTAGACGGACACATTGTTCAAGGTCATGTGGATCAAATTGGAATTTGTAAATCTATTGAGAATACTGATGGAAGTTGGCGTTTTACATTTAATTATGATGCTGCACTAAACAATATAACTATAGAAAAAGGATCAATTACTGTGAATGGTGTAAGCTTAACTGTTGTTGATTCTAAAGTTGATGAATTTAGCGTTGCTATAATTCCATACACTTTTGAACATACAAATTTTAAGAATTTCAAAATTGGAACAAAAATAAACTTAGAATTTGATGTAATTGGTAAATATGTAACCAAGCTGCACTCTTTGAAATAAAAATAAAGCGACAAAAAACAAAAAAAGCTTCAAGTTATCTTGAAGCTTTTTTTAAATTATATATTTTATAAAATCCGTAAATTATAGATACAAAGATTAATACCAATAAACCGCTATCTAGAGGTAAACCCGGCGGTGTTGGTGGGATTGGCTCAGGAGGTGTTGGTGCTGCAAATATAAAATTGCTACACAATAATCCTGCAAACACTACTATTTTTTTATTTGGGACGATTTTCATAGGGCGTAAAAGTAAAAAAAATATTTCTTTATCAAAATTTTTTGACTTATAATTTATATAATATTGTAAATAAATGACAATTTGTTCATATACCAACAACTTTCTTGATATTAACGTAATAAAAATACTTTTGGATTGTGTGTAAAAAAAAAAGACCTCACTTTGAGGTCTTTTTTTGTGGTCCCACTTGGAATCGAACCAAGCACCTACTGATTATGAGTCAGTTGCTCTAACCGAATGAGCTATAGGACCTTTATTGAGGTTGCAATATTACTACTATTTTTAATTTATTGCAAGTCTTTTTTAGTTTTTGAAAAATGAAATTTAGATATTTTTTTATAACATTCTAAAAATCAAATAGTCTATTCTATTTCTTGACACAATTCTATTAATACTCCGTTGGTAGTTTTTGGATGAAGAAAAGCTACTAATTTATTATCGGCTCCTTTTTTTGGAATTTCATTTAAAACCACAAAGCCTTCTTTTTGCAGTCTTTTTATTTCAGAAACAATATCTTTTACATCAAATGCAATATGATGAATACCTTCTCCTTTTTTTTCTAGAAACTTGGCAATTGGGCTTTCTGGATTGGTTGCCTCAAGAAGTTCTATTTTGTTTGGTCCATTCATGAAAAAAGATGTCTTTACGCCTTCACTCGCTACTTCTTCTTGTTTATAGGCTGGAGCACCAAATAATTTTTCAAACAATAAATTAGATTCTTCTAGATTTTTTACTGCGATACCTATGTGTTCTATTTTTCTCATTGCTTTTATATTTCTTTTACAAAGTTAACAAAAATTAAAATGATTTACTGCTTAGCCCTGACTGAAAGGAAAAACCTTTGCTTTTTTTGGCAAAGTTTTGGGATAAAGGCAGGAAAATGGTTTGCAAATAAATCCCGAGCCATTCGCTTCTAATTATTTAAGAGAAAAATCGTATTTTTGCAGAATGGAAACAAATAGACAGAAAAAAATAGGAAGCGTTCTACAAAATGATTTGGTAGATATTCTTCAAGGTGAAGTGAGAAAAAACGGATTAACTAATTTGATAATTTCGGTTTCTAAGGTTATTGTTACTACAGATTTAGGAGTTGCGAGAGTATACTTGAGTGTTTTTCCGCAGAATAGAGCAGAAGAAATATTGACAGCTGTAAAATCAAATATGCCTTTGATTAAGCATGATTTGTCGCAACGTGTGAAATTACAATTAAGAAAAGTACCTAATCTTTCTTTTTACATTGATGATTCTCTTGATTACATTGAAAAGATTGATAATGCGCTTTCTGCAAAGGAAAATCCAATTGAAAATCGTGATTTACTAGAAAAACGAAGAAAGTCGTAAAACATTTTTAAAGAAGAATAGATAAAACCTATTCTTTTTTTTAAATACTAAATTTGACCAAAAGCTTTCTTTTTAAACTAATATTAAAAAAGGTACGATTTGAATTTTCCGCTTTACGTAGCCAAACGCTATATTTTTAGCAAAAGCAAAAACAATGCTATCAATATTATTACTCGAATTGCTTCGGGCGGAATTATTGTTGGCGCAATGGCTTTGTTTGTCGTGCTATCGGTTTTTAGTGGTTTGAGAGAATTTAGCTTATCATTTTCCAATGATTTTGACCCTGATTTAAAAGCAAATCCAATAACTGGAAAATCATTTTTTATTGCTCCGGAACAAGAAAGTCAAATAAAAAAAATAGACGGAATTGCCAGTTATAGTAAAATTATAGAAGAACGAGTTCTTTTTACTTTTGACGGAAAACAATTGGTAACTTATTTAAAAGGAGTAGATAAGAATTTCGCAAACGTTAGCAAAGCTTCGCAAAAACTTTTTAACGGACAATGGTTAAAACCCAACACTTACCAAGTAGTTGTTGGTTATGGAATATCTGAAAAACTATCTTTGGGATTGTTTGACTTTAACAACCCTTTTGAAGTAATGGCGCCAAAACCTGGAAAAGGAAATTTATCCTTAAACCCAGAAGATTCCTTTAATAAATCTATTTTAATTCCGGTTGGGATTTATGCAATTAGTGAAGAATTAGATTCTAAATACGTTTTTGCCGATTTAGGATTAACACAAGAATTATTAGACTACAAATCCAATCAAGTTTCGGGAATTGAAATAAAAACCAAACCAAATTCAAGCGAATCGGATATTATTTCTAAAATTGAAAAAATATTCAAAAACAAAGTTCAAGTTAAAAACAGAGCCGAACTCAACGCAACATTACATAAAATGTTGAATACAGAGAATATCGCTATTTATTTAATATTTACTTTGGTAATTATCATTGCACTTTTTAACTTAATTGGCGCGTTAATAATGATGGTTTTAGACAAAAAAGAAAACTTAAAAACACTCTTCAACTTAGGTACAGAAGTGAAAGATTTGAGAAAGATATTCTTACTTCAAGGAAGTTTATTAAGTATTTTTGGTGGAATTATTGGACTTGTACTTGGAATTATAATTGTTCTAATCCAACAAAAGTTTCAGTTAGTGATGATTACACCTTCGTTGGCTTATCCTGTAGTTTTTACTATTGAAAACGTACTTATAGTATTTGCAACAATTGTATCGCTAGGATTTATTGCAAGTTTAATAGCTAGTAGTCGCGTGAGCAAAAAACTATTGGATTAAAAAACCTGATAATCAGAATAAATTTCCTGAATTTCATCTAAAGCTTTGAATAAAACTTCTGGATCTTCTATGGTTACTAATTTCAATCTGTATTCTTTGAAATTTGCAATTCCTTTAAAATAATTAGTATAATGACGACGCATTTCTACAATTCCAAGGCGTTCACCTTTCCAATCCATTGACCACGTTAAGTGATTTCTTGCAGCTTCTACTCTATCGGCAATTGTTGGTTTTGCCAAATGTTCTCCGGTTGCAAAGTAATGCTTAATTTCGTTAAAAATCCATGGATAACCAATCGCTGCACGACCAATCATCATACCGTCAAGACCGAATTTATTTTTGTATTCTAATGCTTTTTCTGGAGAATCGATATCGCCATTTCCAAAAATTGGCATTGTGATTCTAGGATTATTTTTCACACGTTCAATATGAGTCCAATCAGAATGACCTTTATACATTTGCGCACGAGTTCTTGCGTGAACCGTTAAGGCTTGCACACCAATATCCTGTAAACGCTCGGCAACCTCATCAATATTTATAGAACTTTCGTCCCAACCTAATCTAGTTTTTACCGTTACCGGAAGCGATGTTCCTTTAATAACTGCTTTTGTCAAACGCACCATTAAATCTACATCTTTCAAAACGCCTGCACCTGCGCCTTTACAAACTACTTTTTTCACTGGACAACCAAAATTGATATCAACCAAATCGGGTTGTACGGCATCAACTATTCTTGAAGACATTTCCATTGCTTCTTCATCGCCACCAAATATCTGGATTCCAACTGGACGTTCGTAATCGAAAATATCTAATTTCATTTTACTTTTTACAGCATCACGAATCAATCCTTCCGAAGAAATAAATTCGGAATACATTAAATCGGCACCGTGCAATTTGCACAACCTACGAAATGGAGGATCGCTTACGTCTTCCATCGGCGCAAGTAATAGTGGAAAATCTGGTAATATGATGTTGCCTATTTTGGGCATTGGATTATTTTTTTTGCAAAGATAGTTAAGAATATTTAGTAATGAAAGTTAATCGAAATAAGAACTATAAAAGCTGAAATTACAATTTTACAATTTTATTGATTTGAATAGGTATATTTTTACGTAATCAAAGTTTCAATCATCAATCAAATGAAATTTTCAATCACACCTATTTTTTTAATTTGTATTTTGTTCTTTTTAATTTCTTGCAACAAGAATCAGAAAAACAAAACTTCAGATATTAAAAACTTTAAAACCAAAAACTATTTAGATATAAAACTCGATAGTTTCGGACATTTACCATCAAATCCTTACATCATTGAATTCAAAAAAAAGAAAAAATCAATAACGTTTTGTGGCGTTGAACATCTAACAGATAATAATGATGTAACCAACAAAATGTTTCAAGACATTGAAAAATCATTTTTAAAAACCAATCCATCCATTGCTATAAACGAAGGTGGTTCTGTTGACGGAAAAAAGTATGCTTCAAAGAAAGAAGCCATTTTAAAAGATGGTGAAATTGGATTATTGAAATACTTATCCGATAGTTTGAAAATTAAAACCGTTAATGGTGATCCAGAAATTGATTACGAGCTTAAAGAACTTTCTAAACTGTATCCTAAAAAAGAATTCCTAACTTATCTTATTACTGAGCGATTGCTTTGGTCTCTTTATGACAGTAAAATAACAAATTATGATTCAATTGTCTCCAATTACAATAAATTTTTAGCAAATTACATCATCAAAAAAGGAAAATTATCGCTTTCGCCAAATGAAAAAACGTTTGACTATTTCAAGAAAAATTATCAAAAATTAGTAGGAAGACCATTTGAAATCAATTCCTTAAAACCAACAAACCCATTTGATAAAAACGGAAAATTTCAAGAAATTGGTCGAAAATCAAAAGAAATAAGAGACCAATTTTTATTACAAAAAACCAATGAATTACTTAAAACCAACAATCGAGTTTACATCGTTTTTGGCGGTTGGCATTTATTAACTTGCGAACCCGGAATGCATCAAATAATAAACCAATACTGATATGAAAACCATATTAAAAATACTTTTAGTCGTTTTGTTATCCAATAAAATGCATTCACAATCAAAGGTTTTCTCTATTGAAGAAGCTGAAAAAATGGGAATTAGTATCGAAAAATTAGATTTAGAATACAAATCGGCTGTTCACGTTGATAGCACAAAAGCGGTTTTCAAAACTGAAACGCAACAACAAAAACTACTAGAATCTTACACTAAATTACTTCAAGATTTTGGTTCGTTTTTAAACAAAAACAACTTCAAATGGAAAACTAAAACCAAATGTTTTCAAAGGATTTATTTTGCTCCAAGTGGCAAAATCGATTATTTCATTTATAATTTCAAATTAAAAAATGTCCTTCCTGAAAATTTGATTTCTGAGGAAAAACAAAAAGAATTTGAACGTTTATTAAAACTTTTTATCAAAGAATATACTCTTTTCTCATCAGCAAATGAAAAATTTGCTCAATGTAGCCCAACTTCCTATCAATAAGCACAAAAAAACATAGCTTAAAAGTCTAAACTTTACATTATATTTGCAGATTAATTGCATTATATTGCTATTGAAATTTGAACTTGATATTGAAGCATGAAAAATATTAGAAATTTTTGCATTATTGCACATATTGACCACGGAAAAAGTACGCTTGCAGACAGACTTCTTGGTGCAACACAAACCGTTACTGCTCGTGAAGAAAAAGCGCAATTGCTTGACAACATGGATTTGGAGCGTGAACGTGGAATTACCATAAAAAGTCACGCCATTCAAATGGAATATACTTATAAAGGTGAAGAATATGTTTTAAACCTTATTGATACGCCAGGACACGTAGATTTCTCTTACGAAGTTTCACGATCTATCGCGGCTTGCGAAGGTGCGCTTTTGATTGTTGATGCGGCACAAAGTATTCAGGCTCAAACGATTTCTAATTTATATTTAGCTTTAGAAAACGACTTGGAAATTATTCCGGTTTTGAATAAAGTAGATTTACCAAGTGCAAATCCTGAAGAAGTTAGCGATGATATTATAGATTTATTAGGTTGTAAGTTGGAAGATATTATTCACGCTTCAGGTAAAACTGGTTTTGGTGTTGAAAATATCCTAGCTGCAATCATTGAAAAAATTCCTGCTCCAAAAGGAAATAAAGACGAACCATTACAGGCATTGATTTTTGATTCACATTACAATCCGTTTCGTGGAATTGAAGTTATTTTCCGAGTTAAAAATGGTGAGATTAAAAAAGGTCAGAAGATTAAATTCATGGCTACTGGAAATGAATATTTCGCTGACGAAGTAGGAACTTTGAAATTAAATCAGGTTCCGAAAAACGTTATTTCTACTGGTGATGTTGGGTATTTAATCTCTGGAATTAAAGAAGCGAAAGAAGTAAAAGTTGGTGATACCTTAACGGATGCAAAAACGCCAACAACCAATATGATTACAGGATTTGAAGATGTAAAACCAATGGTTTTCGCCGGAATTTATCCTGTTGATACTGACGATTTTGAAGATTTGCGTGCTTCTATGGAAAAACTACAATTGAACGATGCTTCGTTGGTTTTTGCTGCAGAAAGTTCGGCTGCTTTAGGATTTGGTTTCCGTTGTGGATTCTTAGGAATGTTGCACTTGGAAATTATTCAAGAACGATTGGAACGCGAATACGATATGACTGTAATTACTACAGTTCCCAACGTTTCGTATTTGGCTTATACCAAAAAAGAACCAGAAGTTTCATTTGTAATTAACAATCCATCCGATTTACCAGAACCTTCAAAATTAGACCGAGTTGAAGAACCTTATATAAAAGCAACCATCATTACAAAAGCCGATTATGTTGGAAATGTAATGAGTTTGTGTATTGAAAAACGTGGTGTAATTACCAATCAAACGTATTTGACAACAGAACGAGTTGAATTGACTTTTGATATGCCTTTGGCCGAAATTGTATTCGATTTTTACGATCGATTGAAAACGGTTTCTAAAGGTTATGCCTCGTTTGATTATTCTCCAATTGGAATGCGAACTTCTAAATTGGTGAAACTTGATGTGTTGTTAAACGCACAATCAGTTGACGCTCTGTCTGCGTTGATTCACGAAAGTAATGCCTACACTATTGGTAAAAAAATGTGTGAGAAATTACGTGAATTAATACCAAGACAACAATTTGATATTCCGATTCAAGCAGCAATTGGAGCAAAAATCATTGCACGTGAAACGATAAAAGCCTTACGTAAAGACGTTACCGCAAAATGTTATGGTGGTGATATTTCTAGAAAGCGTAAACTTCTTGAAAAACAGAAAAAAGGTAAAAAGAGAATGCGTTTGGTAGGAAATGTTGAGATTCCTCAAGAAGCATTTATGGCTGTTTTGAAGTTGAATGATTAATTAGAGAATAGAAAAAAGATACAAGAAGAATGACAAAACCCGATGACGAAAGTTGTTGGGTTTTTTGTTTTTTAAACCATGTAAGAGATTTAAGGTCATTTAAGGTTTCTTATATGTTCTTAAATTTCTTAAATTTCTTAAATGATAAAAATTAAGATTGTATTTCCTTTAAAAGATTTTTCACATCTTCTACTTTAAAAAGTTGTGTTCCTTCATTCATCGTCGCAGCAGTTCCGCAACAAACACCAATTTGGATTACTTCTTTCAAAGTTTTGTTTTGTGATAATGCCCAAACCATTCCGCCAACCATACTGTCGCCTGCTCCAACCGTGCTTTTCTTCTCTACTTTTGGTGCTTTTACAAGATGCGTTTCGTCTTTGGTGACTAAGGTTGCGCCTTCTGCTCCGAGTGAAACTACTACAATTTCGGCACTTTTGTTTTCAATTAGTTTTTTTGCAGCTTTTTCTACTTCAGTTAGTTCCAATCGTTCGACACCAATTAGTTTCGCTAATTCGCCAATGTTAGGTTTGATTAAATAAACACCAGTTTCTAATACTTTTTGCAAGGCTTCTCCAGAAGTATCAACGATAACTTTTAAGTTTGATTCTTTAGCGATTTCTGCTATTTTTTGATAGAAATTAGTTGGTAAACCTTCGTTCAAACTTCCGCTGATTACTAAATAATCGGTTTTTAACTCTTTTATGGTTTGTAGAATTTTATTTTTTTCATCTTGATAAAATTCATTTCCTGGAAATCCGAATCGGTATTGTGCTTTGCTAGTATTTTCGAATGCTATAAAATTTTCTCTTGTCCAATTCTTAGTTTTTATTACAATACTTTCTAATTTTTCATTGGTTATTAAATCTTCCAGCATTTCTCCAGATGAACCACCAGAAGTAAAAATACAAGTTGAATTCCCTCCTAATTTTGCAATCGCTTTAGACACGTTTATTCCACCACCGCCAGCATCATAGCGTGGTTTTTGACATCGCATTTTTTGTTCGGCAACCAATCCTGTAAAATGAGTTGATTTGTCTAATGATGGATTTATGGTAAGTGTTATAATCAGTTGGTTTTTCATTTACTTTTTTTTAAAAAAAACGTTTCTATAAAGGTATTAAAAAAGGTGAAACTTACGCTTCACCTTTTGGTTATTATAATTTTCGTCTGTTATCGTCAGAGTTGGTGTCAATTAATTTATTGTATGGATCGACTCCTACCTCTGTTGGTTTTTCATTAACAATTAAAGTTACTTTATTATCAATTTTACTAATTTTTAGTTTCTTTAAATAAAGCTCTTTATCTGTTTTTTTATCTTTAATGGTTTGCTCATTGAAGATTCCAATTTCTACATAGTCAGCTAAAGGATAAGATTCTACTTTGTTTTTTTCTCCTTTTTTAGCGAAAGATAATGTATTTCCTTGTTTGTCTTTAAAAATTCGCTTTCCGGTAGCATCAGCTTTATACTTTGACACTTGAAATTGAATGTCGACCTGGTATTTACCATTTGGCAACTTCTTAGATGTTACATCACTAATTCTGTTGTCGTACAATGTAATTGTTTCAAACATATCATTAATTACATATTTAAGAGAATCTGGCGTTGCCTTTTTCAATTCTTCCACCAACTCAATAGAAGTCGTATATGGTGCTTCTTGATAGGCCACTTTTTTAATGTATTCTTTCAAGGCTTTATTCATTTTTTCTCTCCAATAAAGTCGCTCAAAGCATATAAAACCAACGAACCTTTGTTGTAATGAATGTATTGTTGGTTTTCATTGAACATTAAAGGCTGTTCTTTTTTACCTTCAAAAGTTCTTCCTTGCAAATATTTATCTAGTGCATTTTTAAGAAATTTACGCATTTGAGATTTTCCATACGTATGCTCCAATACTTTTAACGAACTATATTCAGAAAGGCTTTCAGACAGTAAAGTTGCACCTTGAACATTGGCGCCAATTACTTGATGTGCCCACCATTGATGTGCCACTTCGTGTGATGTTACAGCAAATGGATAATCTACTGCGTTTTGATCTTCATCATCTACAGCGGCAATAAATCCGATGGCTTCTGAAAACGGAATTGTATTAGCAAATGATTGTGCAAAACCACCACCAGTTCTAGGAAATTCAATAATTCGAACTTGCTTGTGTTGGTATGGACTAAAATTGGCAGTATAATAATCTAACGATTTTTTTACTCCTGAAATCATTCTGCCTACATTGTATTCGTGTCCTTTATGGTAATATATTTCAATAGTTACATTTTTCCACTTGTCTTTTTTAACTTGATATTCGCCCGAATTAAAGGCATAGAAATTCAGCATTTTTCTATCCATTTTGTAATGAAAATAGTTTCTACCGTCTTTTTTCCATTGCTTTATTAAATATCCTGGTGCAATGGCAATTTGATCATCAGATGTGCTTACTGTTGTTTCAAATGTTATCCAATCAGAATCGCTGCTTATGTAAGTGTTTTTTCTTGCAATGCTGTCTGTTGGTTTTGCCATTCTATCTTTGGGTTTCAAACCATATTTTTCTCTAACATCATCGTCTTCCAACTCACTATTGGAGGAATATCCAATGGAAGGAAAAATGCCGTTATTGATGAATGTTCCGTTGTAAATAACTGGTGAATTGTCATTAAAAAGATCATTAGGCTTGTTTTTTACAACAAAATCCATTTGAATAGAATCTCCAGGTTTTAGTGGTTGCTCCAATCGATAAATATCAAAATTGTAAACTGTATCTTTAGACACCAACTTGGTTTTAACCTTAAAAGTTACATCAGTTTTCTCGCCGTGATTGATGAAAATAGAATCAATTAGTTCATTGCTTTTATTTTTAAGAATATAACTTCCGTAAGCTACAAAATTTCTTTCTTTTGGAAACAAATTCATGTCAATTTTTACATCCGTAATTCTGGGTTGTATTTTGTTTTCATACTTCTTGTATTTTTTCTCCCAGTTTACCACTTCCAGTTCCGCTTCTTTTCCAGATATATTTTTATTAACAATATTGTCTTGATAATAAATGGCACCACCAATTCCTAAAAAAGCAATCAACGAAAGTGTCATTGGAATTGCAACCCTTTTTTTCATTCTTACAGAAGCCTCTTTAAATCGAGATTTTACAGATTGACCTAATCCGCGTGTCCAAAATAAAAGTGATAATGAAAAGAAAACCGATCCAAGAGCAAGCCAATAAAACTTGTACAGATAGTAAAATTTTAATCCGTGACCGTAGCCATTCATATCAGAATATTCAAAACCTGGATCACTATTGAATTCGAAAATTTGTTGTTCAACTCCCATTAAAGGAAGGAAATTTAATCCGATCGACAGCAATAATAAAACAAAAAAACCAAGCAAATAATTCTTGAAAAGTGTTTGAATTAGAAATGCTAATAATGCCCAAATTACAAAATGAACTAATCGAATTGCATACAATTCATAAAGATAATGTCCTATTTCAAAATCGAAATACCCTTTATAAATTTGGAATAAAATTCCCGAAATCATAATTACAGACAAGAGAACTACTTGCATTTTTACAACCGCCAAAAATTTAGACAGTAATAAAACCCAGTTTGGCGTTGGTGTAACATCAATTAAATGATTCATTCGTGATGTTGCGCCGCGATGAATTAAAATTCCCGAAAACAAAAAGGTCAAAATATTGATAAACAACCCAAAAGTACTTCCCGGAATTTCTAGCATTTGCCATGTTACTGGATAGGTTTCTGTCCCGAAAAAAGCTCCTGCTGATAATGCAGATATTAAAATAAATAACATTCCTACGATAACAATACTTATAAAAACCCAGTTTTTTACAATAAATTTAAAATCGATAGTAGATAAACTCCATGCTGTTTTTAAATTTTGTTTTGTAGAAAAATCAAATCCAACATCTGGAAGATTAATTTTAGTAATTCCACCAAAGTTGTTTTTGGTAATTCGCTCTTCATTTTTACTTTTGCCAAAAGACAAAGCCGTTTGTGTAAACGAAAAATAACGATACATAACACCTAAAATTAGTGTTGAAATACTCAACCAAATGAGACGATTGTATAAAACAACACCAGTGAAAGGCAATAGATTTTCGTTTTTCTCATAAACCGTCCAATACTTTGTATAATAACTCAAGGCATCCGATCCGAAAGGTTCAAAAAGTGCTACAACATAACGATTATCTACTTCTTTAGTGAAACTACTTATCATGCTTTGAATAAATAAAAGCAGAATAACGGTGATAAAACCTACAGAAATATTTCTAGTGATAGTTACTACAGAAAAGACAATTACACCATAGAAAAACAAATTGGGAATAATGAAGATTAAATAACTTTGCATGTAAGCCATAATCCTTTGTGGACCTAATAAATCTGGATTTACAAAAGGTAAAAATGAAGCTAGAAAAGCACCTAATCCAACAAATAATGTGATGATTATTACTATGCTTAAGGAACTTAAAAACTTACTCATTAAATAATCCCATTTGGAAAAAGGATAGGAAAATAAAATAGAGTGCATGTTATATTTAAAATCTCTGTAAACTGACGCGCCAACAATGGATGGCAATAAGAAATAGATAAATACAGATAATCCGTTAAGCATTCCATTAAGTGCAATTGGTGAATTTGCAACTGCATTGGAAGAGGTTGTGGTTTTAAAACTATCAAAAATTCCTAGACTACTTCCCATCATCAGCATGGAAAGTCCAAAGAAAATTGCGATGTATATATAAAAAGCTGGATTTTTGAACCATCTTTTTAATTCAAATAAAAATATAGTTGAAAACATATTATTGATCGTTTTTAAGTGCAACAAAATAAACATCTTCTAGCTGTGGCTGCGCTAATACAAAACTTTCGTTGGGTTGTTCTTTACTATAAACCCTAACATTTAAGGTATTGTCTTGATTATAATTTGAAGAAATTATGTTGAATTCTTTTTCGTTTTGTTCTAATAAATCTCTCTCAATAATTTTAGTCCATATTTGCCCAACTAGTGCATCAGTTGCAGCTTTTGGCGTGCTTTGATTTAGAATTTTTCCGCCATTTAAGATTGCCATTTCGTTGCATAACTCTTTCACATCATCTACAATATGAGTCGAAAAAATGACTGTATGATTGGTTCCTATTTCACGCAACACATTTAAGAAACGATGTCTTTCTGCTGGATCTAAACCTGCAGTTGGTTCGTCAACAATAATTAATTTTGGATTATTTAAAAGTAATTGAGCAATTCCAAAACGCTGTTTCATTCCGCCAGAATAACCATTTACGTTTTTCATTCTAACATCGTAAAGATTGGTCACTTCAAGAACTTGTTTTACAATTGCACTTCTATCTTTTTTAGATGAAATACCTTTTAATCTAGCAAAATAATCCAATAGATTTTCTGCCGACATGTTAGGGTAAACGCCAAATTCCTGTGGTAAATAACCCAAAACCTTTCTCAAATCCATTTGATTTTCAAGAACATTAATTCCATCAAACTCTATTGATCCCGAATCTGGTTTTTGTAAAGTTGCAATAGTTCGCATCAAACTCGATTTTCCAGCACCATTAGGACCAAGAAGTCCAAACATTCCAGACCCAATTTCAAGGTTTAAATTGTCTAATGCTTTTACGCCATTGCCATAAGTTTTATTTAGGTTATTTATTTTTAGCTTCATAATTTATTGGTTTAGTTATTTCTATTGGTGTCTTTTTTTGGTGTTTGTTACAATATATTTTCTAAAAGTAGTAAAAAGAAATTCTATTTAAAATGTTGAAACCATAAATATTTAAGGTCAAACCTTAGCTATATTATCGTTTTTGTCTCAAACAAAAAACCTTCGTACCTTTGCGACATGATAGAAGATAAAAATCCGCAACGAACATCACTTTCGCAATTGGGCGAATTTGGATTGATAGACCATTTGACAAAAAATTTTGATGTAAAAAATACCTCAACCATAAAAAGTATTGGCGACGATGCTGCTGTTTTAGATTTTAAAGACAAAAAAGTAGTTGTTTCTACCGATTTATTGATTGAAGGTGTACATTTTGATTTGGCTTATATGCCTTTGCGCCACTTGGGTTACAAAGCTGTAGTTGTAAATGTTTCTGATATTTGTGCGATGAACGCCAAAGCAACTCAAATTACGGTTTCGGTTGCAGTTTCTAATCGTTTTCCGTTGGAAGCTTTGGAAGAATTATTTGACGGAATTACATTAGCCTCTAAATTTTACAATGTTGATGTTATTGGCGGCGATACAACCTCATCACAAAAAGGTTTGATTATCTCAATCACAGCAATTGGTGAAGCCAATGAAGACGAAATTGTGTACAGAAGTGGTGCAAAAGAAGGCGATTTGTTGGTAGTTTCTGGCGATTTAGGCTCGGCTTACATGGGATTACAAGTTTTGGAACGTGAAAAGCAAGTGTTTCAGGTAAACCCAAACAATCAACCCGATTTGGATGCTTATACTTATTTGATAGAAAGACAATTACGTCCAGAAGCACGTCACGATATTAAAGAATTGTTATCAAAATTAGAAGTAAAACCAAGTTCAATGATTGATATTTCGGATGGATTATCGTCTGAAATTATTCATATTTGTAAGCAAAGTAAAGTTGGTTGTAATTTATATGAAGAGAAAATTCCGGTTGATCCACAGTTTATCAATGTTTGTGAGGAATTCAATATTGATTCGACAACCGTTGCCATAAATGGTGGTGAAGATTACGAATTATTGTTTACCATTGCCATGGAAGATTTTGATAAAATTAAAGCAAATCCAAATTTCACCGTAATCGGACATATGGTTCAAGAAAGTGAAGGAACGCATTTGATAACTAGAGCCGATACTAAAATTCCTTTAAAAGCTCGTGGTTGGAATGCTTTGGAAGAATAAAACATAAAAAAAGCGATACTTGATTTGGTATCGCTTTTATTTTTTTTATAGTAACATGCCTCTGTCTTTTGCCACTGCAACAAGTTCTTCATCTTCGCAACCTGATATTCCTAAAAGGGCTTTTATATTTTCTTTTCTTGTTTTTACCGAACTAGATGAAATTGAAATATACAACGGAATATCATCATAATTTATTCCTTTATTAAGGTAATGTAATATCTGTCTATCAATTACATCAACATAGACTTTTTCTTTTTGTTGGTTGTTCAAAAATTTAATAACCGAATCGCTATAATATTTTTCGCCTTTAATAATAGTGCCCAAAGCCAAAATCATACTTTCAAAAGTTAAATCATTTTTAATAATTAAACCAAGCGGATCGATTTCGTCAATTATAGATTGAACCTTTAAACTTTCGGAATGCATTGTTAGTAATGCAATTTTACAATCGGGCATTTCACTCATTATAAGTTTTGCAATATCCTCACCAGTTTGGATGTTTTTTTCATCATAACACGGCATGCTCACATCAAGAAATGCTATATCATACTTTACTTCTGGATTTATTACTGCTTCATAACCTGTCTTACAATCTACGGCTTCAAAGAAAGTAAATTCTATTTTTTTGTCTGGAAATAATTTGATAACATTTTTATATCCTTGAATGATAAAAGGATGGTCATCTACTATTAATACATTAATGTTTTGGGGCATCATTGTTATTATACTTTTATTGATTTATGTTCTAACGGAACGGTAACTGTAATTCTAGTTCCTTTATTGGTTGATGATTTAATTTCTATTATTCCTTTGCTTTCATGTGTTCTATCAACGATATTTTTTAGACCAATACCTTTACTTTTCTTGTCAACTTCAAATCCTATTCCGTCGTCTACAATATTAAGAATTAAATTCCCTTTTTTGTCTTTTTTGAAATCAATTTTTATTAAAGAAGCTTTAGCATACTTATTTGCATTTTGCAAACTCTCTTGAAGAATACGATATAAATTGATTTTAGTAGTATTGGTTAATAAGTCCCAATCAATATTTTCACCTATCATAGTTGATAAAGTAGCTTTATTTATTTTGGCTTGTTCTTCTAAAAGGTTATTTACAATTGCCAAATAGTTGTTAATTAAAACATATTTTTCTCTACTCAGCTCATGAGAGATTTCTCTAAGATCTTGTTCTATTGTTTTTAATTCGTCTAAACATCTTAGTCGTTCTTGAACTGCCTCTTCATCTGTTCGTCGGTTCAATCCGTCTAAATTTAATCTTAGTCCAAACATTCTTCCCAAAATGCCATCATGAAGTTCTTTGGCAATTCTGGTTTTTTCCATAACTTTTCCCTCGTCGAGTTTACTTTGTTGCGATATAATGAGTTTATAAATATCTTCATTAGCTTTTTGTTGCGCTTGTCTTAAAATAAGTTCTCGACCTCTAGCTCGTTGTGCTCTCATAAAAAAGAGAAATCCACCAATAATCATAGTTCCCATGAAATAATTAAGAATACTTCTGTTCTTCTCTTCTAGAACATTATTTTCTTTTTTAATTTCATCGGTTTCTAATTCCAGACGTTTAAATCGATCTTTGGAGTTTCTTTCAGCTAATTGAAGACTATCACTTATTCTTACATAGTCTTCTGAAAGCTTTACGGCATTTTTACTATCAACAACTGACGCTTGTTTTAAAGCTAAAACAATATTTACCGGAATCTTTGATTCTTTGGCAATCCTCAATGCCTCATTAGAATATTTTATTGCAGAAGCAAAGGCTTTATTTTTATAATAATATTCAGATAAGTGAATATAACTTCCTACAACAACGGTATTATTATCAATTTTTCTTCTAACTTCTAATGCGTCGAAAAACAATTTTGGTAAATCTCTATTGTCGTTAATTCTCATTCGACAATACGCTAAATTATCTATTAAACTAGAATACAATTCGGGATCATCATCAACAATTGTTTTGTCGTTTAATGCTAATTCAAAATTTATGCAAGCTTTTTTAAAATCTTTTTGTTTAATATAGAGGTATCCCAAATTATTATAACAAACTGCTTCCTGATGTTCTTTACTTTGCAAATTAAATTCTCTAACAGTAGCAAGTGCTTTGTTATGATAATCTGCTGCTCTATCATACTCTTTTAATTCGTTGTAAACTAACCCAAGTTGGTTTAAAGTTCCATACAGCTTATCTTTTTCATTTGAATCTCTAAATATATAATAGGCCTTTGATAAAGATAATTCTGCGCCAAAATAGTCATTTATTCCATATTGAACTATTCCTTTGTTAAAAAGCATATTAGCATAACCTAGCTTATCATTTAATTTAAAATATATTTTTTCTGCATTAAAATAATAGTAAAAAGAACTATCTAAAATTTGATTATACTTATAATAACCTCCTAAATATCTGTATGCTTTTGCCAGATGCAATGTATCATTGCTTTTAATTGAGTTTCTCAACAAAAGTAAAGAAGTCAACTTCAACTTGTTAAGATTATTAATTTTATAATATTCTAAAGCAACATTTGTTAAGTTTTCTCTATTTTCATAAGAATTATTACTTTCCTTTATTAAAGTAAATATCTTATCTAAATGATCTTTTCTTTGATTAGCTGAAACATCATTTGCTTTAAATAACTTGAAATAGTAAGAAATACTATCTGATTTAACAGATTCGTTAATTTGATGTCTTTTACTTCTATCGCATGATAAAAATAAAATTAAAATAAATATGACGTATAATTTATTCAATTTCGTTATTTGAATTTTAACAAAAATACTAAACTTATACAACAAAAAAAAACTATCATTATAAATGATAGTTTTTTAAAATATTATATTGATATATTAATTACAAACCTCCGTCTGAGCTTCTTCCTCCAATTTCAGAAATTAAACCTCCATCTGAACTTCTTCCTCCAATTTCAGAAATTAAACCTCCATCTGAACTTCTTCCTCCAATTTCAGAAATTAAACCACCATCTGAACTTCTTCCTCCAATTTCATTTGAAGATGTGAATGAAGTTAAAACCAACATTAAAGAGAATAATCCGAATATTACTAATGATTTTTTCATGATAAATAATTTTTATAGTTTTTGTTAGACTTTTTTACTTTTGTTAAAGCCAGTCGTTTAAAACTTGTTTGGGGCTTTTGACGTCGTAAAACTACTACAGCAATCACAATCAATAAATACGTTTTCGTGTGTATAATGTAGAATGATGTCGTTTGATAGTGAATGGATACCAAATCTGGGTGAATGACATTATTTAAAAAATAGCTTATTTTTAATAAATTATAAATACATAACTTATTGATAATTAATATATTATAAATTAAACAGGTTTTTAAACCTAAAAATTTGCCGTTAATCTATTAATGATAAATAAAAGCTGAACGATAATTTAAAGCAATAATTAGAAAATTGAGAAGCTATATCTCTAAGTAATTTCCTGATGCAATTGTAGTGATGATTGCATCTATATTTTCTTTATAAGACTTAGAAAACGGAAGTTTGGTGGTTGTATTCTTAATATGACAAACTGCATTACCTGTATGAATTCTAGAAACAAATTCGGTGTTTACAATATAACTGTTGTGTATTCTCACAAATGGATAAACTAATACGCCTTCAAAATGTTTTAAGGTCTTAAAAGCCGTAATCATTTCGCCTGTATTTAAATGAATATCGGTAGAATTATTATCTGCTTGTAAATAACAAATATCATTGGCATCTA
The DNA here is from genome assembly GCA_019752245.1 of Flavobacteriaceae bacterium. Taxonomy (GTDB): domain Bacteria; phylum Bacteroidota; class Bacteroidia; order Flavobacteriales; family Flavobacteriaceae; genus Flavobacterium. The sequence continues at coordinate 1,314 of JAIEMH010000374.1, read as the reverse complement.
TATAACGATAATCACCGTAAGACTTTACACATATTATTAATGGCTTTTCCTTTGTATTTTCTGTTTGCAAAAAAGTAACCGATTTATTATCTGAGTTTTTGTTTATTGGCTCGTCAATTTCTTGAATGGTTTCTGTTTTGGTAAGTTCTGGTTGGTTTTCAATTTCTAGAACTTTTGCATTTGTTAGTTCCTCTGATTCTATTGAAATTAATTCAATAATTGGCTTGCTAACAAATGCTTCAACTGTAGATTCATTTTCAGAAAAGCTTTCTGCAGTAGAATTAACGGTTTGTGACGCAGCTACAATAGTGTTTAAAGTATTAACTTCTTTATCTAATCGAAATACCGTTTTACGCAACTCTTTTGTCTCAACTGGATTTATAAAATAGTCGAAAACCCCATATTTTAAAGCATCTAGACAAAGAGCATCGGTGGTTGTAGTAACAAAAATTTTAGGAATAATTGATAAATAGCGGTGTAATTCATTAATAAAAGTCAATGATAGCTTAGACTCTTTATCTAAAGGATCAATTTCAAGAAAAATAACATCTGGATTGTATTCTAGAACAACATCTAATCCGTCATCATAATTATCAGCCATCGCCAAAAATTTCAGGTTTGGAAAACTTTCGGCCGTAGCTTTAGTCTTCAACCTGTTTTTTTGGTTGTCATCAATGATTACAAATGTAAAATTCTTCAATTGCCTTACTTTTTGGGGTAAAGCATTAGATTGTTGAGCTCACACAAACTCAAGGTTAAAAAATATAGATAGTTTGGGACTATTTTTATTCAAAAATTGTAAAAATTACACTTTTACAACGTTACTAAAGTAAAGGTTTTAACGGATAACTCTTTAATTTACAATTAGGTTTTTTAAACAATTAAACCTTTTTAGTTTAAAGTAAAATTTTCTCGATGAACCACAATATAAATGTTGTTTTTTCTTACATATTTGCAAAATTTCTAAATAAATTGATGTTTGATAATCTTAATTTATACATAGCAATATTCAAATAAATTAATTTGAGTTATATTTTTGATTTTTAGTTATTTAAAAACAAAAATGGTAAAAGTTAATTTAAAATTATATAATAAATTTAAATAGGAAGATTCTTTAGAAAAAAACATTATTTGCAAAAAAACATCCTACTATTGACAAACAAAAAAAAAGTAAAGGTTATTAACAATCATTTATATTTTAAAAACCTATTAAAAAAAATTTACGAAAAAAATATAGCCATATTTCGATATAGCATTTTGAAAATCAATAGTAATAACAATACATTCAATTAATTAGAAAAAAAAGCTTTATTT
>JAIEMH010000118.1 GCA_019752245.1 Flavobacteriaceae bacterium | reverse complement strand
AATTTGATTACCCAAAAAGTAGGTTCGTTCTATTTTATTGCTGAATTGATTGTTGATTTAGAATTAGATTATGACTACGCAACAACAGATCATTGCGGAACTTGCACAGCTTGTATTGATTCTTGTCCAACAGAAGCAATAGTTTCACCTTATGTTGTAGACGGTAGCAAATGCATTTCTTATTTTACTATTGAATTAAAAGACAATATACCATTGGAAATGAAAGGTAAGTTTGATGATTGGGCATTTGGATGCGATATTTGTCAAGACGTTTGTCCGTGGAACAAATTTTCTAAACCTCACAGTGAACCTTTATTCAATGCTAATCCCAACTTGTTGTCTTTCTCTAAAAAAGATTGGGATGAAATTACAGAAGATACCTTTAAACAAGTTTTTAAAAATTCAGCTGTAAAAAGAACAAAACTCTATGGTTTTAAACGTAATGTTGATTTTTTGAAATAGATAAAACTTTTGTTAATAGCAGATGGTTAATTTTTTAAAACAAAAAAGATGTAAAGACTATAGTTAAAAAAAACAATATTCCCTTTTTTAATTATATTTTAATACTTTTGGGATAATTAAAAAAAAACGTCATGATAAAAAAAATACTTTTTTTAACAATTTTAGTTGGCTCTTATTTTTCTGCGAAAGCACAAGTATTATCAGAAGATTTTGAATCTGGAACAGTTCCTTCTGGCTGGAATCAAACCTATATTAATGGTTCTTCTGATTGGTTAGTAACAAATACTCCTTTTGGTTCAAATACCACTAGCAATATTTTACTTTTCGATGATGATGCTAATGGTGATAACAGTATTGATGCTACTTCAATTGAAACTTCAACAATCGATTTGTCGGGTTATACTGTTGTAAATTTGTCTTTTGATTATTTTAATTCGCAATATATTGAAGCTTCTTCCTTAACTGTAGAGGTTTATGATGGTTCTGCTTGGCAACAAGTCTTTTATGTTGCTGATGAAGCAGGAGATTATGATGCAGCTACGGATACGTTCACACTGTTAAACTATTCAGTGCCAATAACTACTTATGCTAACCCTAATTTTAAAATTAGATTCACTTATAATGATGCAGGAGATTGGTCTTTTGGAGGAGGTTTTGATAACATAGTTATCACTGCTAATTTGTCTAATTCAGTTTTTGGGTTAAAAACAAAAATTTCAGTATATCCTAATCCAACAGTAAATTCATTTCAGGTCGATTTAGGCAAAGATTTTGATTTAGCTAATACAAAAATTGCCATCTTAGATATTTTAGGTAAATCTATTGCGTCGTTTAATGCTGTTGAAAATGCTTCATACGATATTTCAAAACTACAAACAGGAGTTTATATTGTGAAAATTACTGATGGTAAGATGATTTCAGAATCAAAACTAATAAAAAGTTAATTTTTTCGACAAATTATATTAATCAAAGAGAGGCTTTTAGTCTCTCTTTTTCTTTTTTATACTCTCGGATAAGATTTAATATAGATTAATAAACTTTTTAAAAGAAACTCTTTAAAAGTTTCCTTTTTCGGTTGATACTTTTACCTTTGTAAGTTAGAATGTAAAAAGATCATAATGAATAAATCAAGTAAACGTAGAGAAGCACTTTTATATCACGCCAAACCTACTCCAGGAAAAATTCAAGTTGTTCCAACCAAAAAATATGCAACGCAAAGAGATTTGTCGTTAGCCTATTCTCCTGGTGTTGCCGAACCTTGTTTAGAGATTGCAAAAGACGTAAATAACGTTTATAAATATACTTCTAAAGGAAACCTTGTAGCTGTAATTACCAATGGAACTGCAGTGTTAGGTCTTGGCGATATTGGACCTGAAGCTTCAAAACCTGTGATGGAAGGAAAAGCTTTGTTGTTTAAAATATTTGCTGATATTGATGTTTTTGACATAGAAGTTGGAACAAAAGATATAGAAGAATTTATTGCGACAGTAAAAAATATCGCACCTACTTTTGGTGGAATTAATCTAGAAGATATTAAAGCTCCAGAATCGTTTGAAATTGAAAGACGATTGGTAGAAGAATTGAATATTCCTGTAATGCACGATGATCAGCATGGTACTGCAATTATATCATCTGCAGCTCTGTTAAACGCCTTAGAATTGGCAGACAAGAAAATAGAAAACGTTAAGTTAGTAGTTTCTGGTGCTGGATCAGCAGCTTTGGCCTGTGCAAATTTATATGTGTTACTTGGTGTACAGCCAAAAAATATAATTATGTTTGACAAAGACGGAGTTTTGTCAAGCGATAGGACTGACTTATCAGAATTACAAAAAAGATATACATCAGGAAAAAAAGGAATGAATCTGCAAGATGCATTGGTAAATGCAGATGTCTTTTTAGGACTTTCGGCAGGAAATATTCTTACTTCAGAAATGTTACTTGGTATGGCAAATGACCCAATTGTTTTTGCAATGGCCAATCCAATTCCCGAAATTGATTATAATGTGGCTATTGCTACAAGAAAAGACATAATTATGGCTACTGGTCGTTCAGACCATCCTAATCAAGTCAATAATGTTCTAGGTTTTCCTTATATTTTCCGTGGTGCACTTGACGTTAGAGCAACAAAGATAAACGAAGCTATGAAAATGGCAGCTGTTCGTGCTTTGGCTGCTTTGGCAAAAGAATCTGTTCCTGAGCAGGTAAATATTGCTTATGGCGAAACTAGATTAAACTTTGGACGCGATTACATTATTCCAAAACCTTTTGATCCAAGATTGATAACTATGGTAGCGCCAGCAGTTGCAAAAGCAGCTATGGATAGTGGTGTTGCATTACATCCAATAACAGATTGGGAAAAATATGAAGAAGATTTATTAGAACGAATGGGTTCTGATAACAAAATGGTTCGTTTGCTTACCAATCGCGCAAAGACCGATCCAAAGCGAATCGTTTTTGCTGAAGCAGATCAATTGGACGTTTTAAAAGCAGCACAAATTGTATATGAAGAAGGTATTGGACATCCAATTTTATTGGGTAGAAAAGAAGATATTTTAGAACTTAAAGAAGAAATTGGCTTCGATGCCGATGTGCCAATTTTTGATCCAAAAACTAAGGAAGAAGACCAACGCCGATTGAAATATGCAGATATTTATTGGAAAGAAAGAAACCGAAGAGGAATATCATTATTAGATGCCCAAAAGTGGATGCGTGAACGCAATTATTTTGCTGCAATGATGGTCAATCAAGGCGATGCAGACGCTATGGTTTCGGGTTATTCCAGAAGTTATCCTACCGTTGTGAAACCTTTAATGCAATTGATTGGGAAAGCTCCAGGAATTTCGTTAATCGCTACAACTAACATGATGATGACCAATCGTGGGCCAATGTTTTTGTCAGACACGGCTATCAATCCAAATCCATCAGCAGATGACTTGGCAAAAATTGCTTTAATGACCGAAAAAACAGTTCGAATGTTCGGAATGGAACCCGTGATTGCTATGGTTTCTTTTTCTAATTTTGGATCTTCAAGTGTAGAAAGCGCTAATAAAGTTCGTGAGGCAGTAGCCTATTTGCATAAATATTATCCAGATTTAGTTGTTGACGGTGAAATTCAAGCCGATTTTGCTCTTAATCCAGAAATGCTTAAAGCTAAATTTCCGTTTTCAAAATTGGCAGGCAAAAAAGTTAATACGTTGATTTTTCCAAATTTAGAATCGGCAAACATCACCTACAAACTACTTAAAGAATTGTATAAAGTAGATTCTGTTGGTCCAATAATGCTCGGAATGGATAAACCAGTTCATATTTTTCAATTGGGAGCAAGTGTTGAAGAAATGGTAAACATGGCAGCAGTAGCTGTTGTAGATGCACAAGAAAAAAATAAACGAATTAAGAACTTCGACGTCAAAAAGTAACAGAAAAACGGCATTAGTAATGCCAATTAAACTTTTTTGTTATATTTGGATTGCATAATAAATACTTATGATAGCACACATTCAAGGCAAAGTTACTGAGAAAACACCAACAGAAGTTGTAATAGACTGTAATGGTGTTGGTTATCATATTAACATCTCTTTGCATACCTATACTTTACTTCCTAAAACCGATTTTGTAAAACTCTTTACACACTTGATTGTCAAAGAAGATGCTCATTCATTGTACGGATTTGTAGAAAAATCTGAAAAAGAAATTTTCAAGATGTTATTGACCGTTTCTGGTATTGGAGCAGGTATTGCAAGAACAATGCTTTCGTCGTTAGAACCGAAACAAATTATCAATGCTTTGGCAAGTGGTGATGTAGGAACAATTCAATCTATCAAAGGCATTGGTGGCAAAACCGCACAACGTGCTATTCTTGATTTGAAGGACAAAGTGTTAAAAATTTACGATTTAGACGAAGTTTCTCTATCTCAAAACAATACAAATCGAGATGAAGCGTTATCTGCTTTGGAGGTTTTAGGTTTTATCAGAAAAGCATCCGAAAAAATAGTCGATAAAGTTATTAGTGAAAATCCAGATGCTACTGTTGAAGTGATTATCAAACAAGCATTAAAAAATTTATAGTTTTTGAAAACACATTACAATAAATACATCTCCTTTGTTTATAAAGTAGTTTTTGCATTTGCGGCACTACTTTTTGGTCAATTTGCATTTGCCCAAGATGACGAAGTAAACGATTCAATTAAAGGGTACAATACCGGAAATATTGTACTTAGCAATCCTAAAAGTGTAGTTGAAGCATATACGTATGATCCAGCTACAAACATGTATGTTCTTACCAAAACTTTTGAAGGATTCAATATCAATTATCCAATTATTCTTACTCCTAAAGAATACGAACAACTGGTTCTTAGAGAATCAATGCACGATTATTTCAAAAAGAAGTCCGATGCCATTGACGGTAAAAAGGAAGGAACAGAAGAAGCCAAAAAAGATTTATTACCTAGATATTATGTGAATTCAAGTTTTTTTGAAACCATTTTTGGGGGTAACACCATTGATGTTAAGCCAACTGGTTCTGTTGAAGTCGATTTAGGATTTAGACATACAAAACAAGACAATCCATCGTTTTCACCAAGAAATAGATCTACTACAACCTTTGACTTTGACCAAAGAATCAGCATGAGTTTGATGGGAAAAGTAGGAACACGATTGAATGTAAATGCCAATTATGATACACAATCGACTTTTGCTTTTCAAAATCTAATCAAATTAGAATACGCTCCAACAGAAGACGATATTATCCAAAAAATTGAAGTTGGTAACGTGAGCATGCCACTTAACAGTTCTTTAATTAGAGGTGCGCAAAGTTTGTTTGGGGTAAAAGCACAATTGCAATTTGGTAAAACTACTGTAACTGGAGTTTTCTCTGAACAAAAATCGCAAACAAAAACAGTGACGTCTCAAGGTGGAGGAACAGTTCAAAATTTTGAACTTTTTGCTCAAGAATATGATGCCGACAGACACTTTTTCTTGTCGCAATATTTCAAAAACAAATACGATTTTGCTTTACGTAATTATCCTTTAATAGACAGTAGAGTTCAAATTACACGTATTGAAGTTTGGATAACCAACAAACAAAACAGAGTAAGTACCACCAGCAATAACTTAAGAAACATTATTGCACTTCAAGATTTAGGAGAAACATCTTTGTCAGATTTTAGAACTTCTGCTCCAATTCCAAATTCTGAAGTTGTAGCTATTAATCCTGTCGACAATCCTGGAAATAGTTTTTTCTTAGCACCACAAGACACACCTTCTAAAAACTCGAACAACAAATACGATCCAAGTTTAATTATAACTGGCGGTGGTTATTTAAATACCAATATTAGAGAAATTGTAACTTCAAATTCTGGTTTCAATAATTCAGTTCCAGTAAGTGAAGGAACCGATTATTCTAAACTGGAAAATGCAAGAAAATTACTTCCAAACGAATTCACTTTCCATCCGCAATTGGGTTACGTTTCGTTACAACAGCGATTGGCTAACGACGAAGTTTTAGCTGTTGCCTATCAATATACTATTGGTGACCAAGTTTATCAAGTTGGAGAATTTGGAACCGATGGTGTAGATGCAACACAAGTTGATCCTTCTGGAATTCCTTCTTCGCAAGCTTTGATATTGAAAATGCTTAAAAGTAGTTTGACCAACGTTCAAAAACCAATTTGGGGATTGATGATGAAAAATATTTATCAAATTCAAGGTGGTTATCAGTTGCAAAAAGAAGATTTTAAATTCAACATTCTATATACTGATCCTTCTCCTTTAAATTATATAACACAAGCTAATGTTACAACACCGCTTCCAGCAAATGTTGAACAAACGCCTTTGCTGAATGTTTTTGGAGTAGATCAATTAAATTATAATAACGATCCACAAACTGGTGGTGATGGTTTCTTCGATTTTTATCCAGGACTTACAATTGACCAACAAAACGGAAGAATAATTTTTACATCGGCAGAGCCATTTGGAAAATATTTATTTGAAAAATTAAGAACTTCACCAGCTTCAACAGAAAACTATAATGGTGATCCAACCTTGTTGAGTGATTACAACGCCAATCAGGCAAAATATGTTTTTAGAACATTGTACAAAAGCACACAAGCAGCAGCACTACAAGATAGCGAGAAAAATAAATTTCAACTTAGAGGTAAATTCAAATCGTCTGGTGGTGATGGAATTCCAATTGGTGCTTTCAACGTTCCAAAAGGTTCTGTTGTAGTTACTGCTGGCGGAAGAAGATTGGTTGAAGGTGTAGATTATACCGTAAATTATCAAGCAGGAAGAGTACAAATTCTTGATCCAGCTTTGTCAGCATCCAATACGCCAATTGAAGTTTCTGTCGAAAACAATTCGGTTTTCGGGCAACAAACACGTCGTTTCTTTGGTGTAAATGTTGAGCATAAATTCTCAGATAAATTTATTGTAGGTGCAACTTTTCTTAAAATGTCAGAAAGACCTTTTACGCAAAAATCTAACTATGGTCAAGAATCGGTAAACAATTCAATTTACGGAATTAATACTAGCTTTTCTACAGAAGTTCCTTTCTTGACTAGAATGGTAAATAAACTTCCAAATATAGATACCGATGTGCCTTCGGTAGTTTCTTTTAGAGGTGAAGTTGCCTACTTGCAGCCTAATTCTCCAAAAGCTGACCGTTTTCAAGGTGAAGCAACAATTTATGTAGACGATTTTGAAGGTTCACAAACTAATATAGATTTAAGGTCGCCTTTTTCTTGGTTTTTATCTGCAACACCAATTAAGCCAACTTCTGGATCACTAACTGATTATCCTGATTTTGGCGGAAATTTGTCAACTATAGATTATGGTTTTAAAAGAGCCAAATTAGCTTGGTATACAATCGATCCAATATTTTATACCCAAAGACCATCAGGAATTTCAGATGATGATTTATCATTAAATAGTACTAGAAGAATTTTTAGTGAAGAATTATATCCCAACACTGTAATTGCACAAGGTCAATCTCAAGTAGTCAATACTTTAGATTTAACTTATTTCCCAAAAGAACGTGGTCCGTATAATTTTAATACCGCAACTGCGCCAGACGGAACAATTCCTAATCCTAAAGATAATTTTGGAGGAATTTACCGAGCTTTAAATTCAACTAATTTTGAACAATCTAATGTAGAATACATACAGTTTTGGTTGTTAGATCCTTATTTTACGGCTCCAGGAAGACCAGTTGAAACAACTTCAGATAATACTGGGAAAATCTATTTCAATTTAGGTGAACTTTCTGAAGATGTTCTTAATGACGGTAGAAAATTTTATGAAAATGGCGTCGGTGCCAACCAAACTGTTGTTGCTCCTCAAGGAATTTGGGGTGATGTGCCTGCATCACAATCGTTAATATATGCTTTTGATTCTAATCAAGGAAATAGAACGGCTCAAGACGTTGGGTATAACGGATTGAATGATACACAGGAAGCTGCTAAGTTTCCTGCTTTTGCTTCGTTTCCTGATCCTGCAGAAGACAATTATAAATATTTCTTAAATACTTCGGGTAATATTTTTGAAAGATACAGAAATTATAACGGAACCGAAGGAAACTCACCTATAGATGTTACCGAAACGAATAGAGGTTCTACTACAGTACCAGATGTTGAAGACATAAATAGAGATAATACCATGAATACCATTAATGCTTATTATGAATATGGTGTTGATGTGCGACCAGGAATGGCAGTTGGAAATACTAAATTTGTGACTGATGTAAGACAAACTCAAGTAACCTTGCCAAATGGCGAAACTACACAAGCAAGATGGATTCAGTTTAAAGTTCCAGTAGCACAACCTGACAATACTATAGGTAGTATTTCAGATTTTCGTTCCATTCGTTTCATGAGAATGTTCATGACTGGTTTTAAGGAACAAATTACTGTTCGTTTTGGATCATTAGACTTGGTCCGTGGCGAATGGAGAAGATTTGAAAATACTTTAGATCCAAATGATACAGATACTACCGATGATGATACTGATTTTGATGTTCAAGCTTTGAATATTCAAGAAAACGGTGATAGAACACCAATACATTACGTTACGCCTCCAGGAGTTCAACTAGAAGAGTTATATAGTAACAACACTTTAATTCCTCAAAACGAACAATCATTAGCATTACGAATTAAAGGAAATGGTCTTGAGCCAGGCGATTCAAGAGGTGTGTTTAAAAATGTAAGTGTAGATATGCGTCAGTTTAAAAGACTGAAAATGTTTTTACATGCAGAAGCTTTACCAGATGCTATTCTGGAGTTAGAAGATGATGAAATGATGGGGTTCATTCGTTTTGGAAATGACTTTACAGAAAACTTTTACCAAGTTGAGCTTCCTTTAAAAAAGACTCAATTTAATGACAATTCTCCGGCAGGCGTATGGCCAGAAGAGAACATGATGGATATTTCATTAAAGTTAATTACAAGAATGAAAATTCTAGCTTTAAATCATGTTTATGTTCCAGGTGAGATTTATTATCCAGATGATGACATTAGTGTTGCTGATGGTGATGGAGATCCTAAATTGCGTTTAGGAATTAGAGGAAATCCTAATTTTGGATTGGTAAGGAATTTAATGATTGGTGTAAAAAATCAAACAAATGTTTTAACTTCGCCTCAACATCCATTGCTTCCACGAAGAATTAAAGGTGAAGTTTGGTTTAACGAACTTCGTCTTGCTGAAATGGATAATAAAGGAGGTATGGCTGCTTTAGCAAATATGGATGCTAATCTTGCCGATTTTGCTAACGTTTCTGCAACTGGTAGAATGAGTACTATTGGTTTTGGAACTTTAGAACAAGGTCCAAACGAGAGAAGTCGTGAAGATGTATTGCAGTATAATGTAGTAACCAATATGAGCTTGGGTAAATTATGACCAAAGAAATGGGGAATTAATTTGCCGTTTAATTACGCAATTGGTGAAGAATTTATCACGCCCAAGTACGATCCATTCAATCAAGATATTGAATTGAAACAACTAATTGATGTTACTGCTGATGAAACAGAAAAAAGAAACATCAAAAACAGAGCAATAGATTATACTAAGAGAAAAAGCATCAATTTTATTGGTGTAAAAAAAGAACGTGGCGAAAAACAGAAGCCTCATTTCTATGATCCAGAAAACTTAACACTTTCTTATTCGTACAATCAAGTAGATAGACACAATTATGAACTACAAGATTATACTGATCAACAAGTTAATACAGCTGCTGATTATACGTTTGCATTTCAATCTAAACCTTTAGAACCTTTCAAGAAAGTGAAAGCCTTCAAGAAAAGTACTTATTGGAAATTATTGAGTGATTTCAATTTTAATTATTTGCCTTCAAATGTTTCTTTTAGTTCAAATATTACTCGACAATTCAATAGACAACAATTTAGATTAGTTGATGTAGAAGGAATAGGATTGGACGCTTTGTACCAAAGAAATTTCTTGTTCAATTATCAATATGGATTCAATTATAATCTTACTAAAGCATTAAAAATTAATTTTACTGCGACCTCTAATAATATTGTACGAAACTATATGGACGAAAATAATGTTCCAGATAATTCATACACTATTTGGACCGATTATTGGAATATTGGTTCGCCAAATCAACACAACCAACAGATTACAGTAAATTATGAATTGCCAATTAATAAAATCCCTTTCTTGAATTTTGTTAAATCAAATTATACTTATACAGGAAATTATAGTTGGCAACGTTCTTCATTAGCTTTGTCATCAATAACAGGTGCTGATGGAATAGAATATAATTTAGGAAATACCATTCAAAATGCTGGTTCTCATAAATTGAACACACAGTTCAATATGGAAACGTTCTACAAGTATATTGGATTGGTGAAAACTAAAAAAACAACAACAAAAACTATTCAAGCTGGTCCGCCAAAGCCAGGTGAAAAAGTCACAAACGTAAAAGCAACTCCAGCAAAAGATTCTAATATTTTCTTAAACGGATTAATAGGAATTGCAACTAGTGTTAAAAATATTCAAATAAATTACACTGAAAATCAAGGAACGGCACTTCCAGGATTTATACCAAGTATAGGTTTCTTTGGAACAGCAAAACCATCTTTAGGATTTGCTTTTGGAGGTCAAGACGACGTTCGTTTTGAAGCTGCAAAAAATGGATGGTTAACGGCTTATCCGGAGTTTAATCAAAATTATACGCAAGTATTAACTAGAACTCTTGAGTTAACAGCAAACTTAGACTTATTCCCAGATTTCAAAATAGATTTGAATGCCAACAGAACGTATGCAAATAATTATTCTGAACAATATGATGTTACTGACGGAGTATATAATTCAAGGTCACCATACAGCACTGGAAATTTTGCGATTTCAACAATAATGCTTAAATCTTCATTTAAACAAAGTGATGAGTTTTATTCTTCATCATTTGATGAATTTAGAAACAATAGGATTACCATTGCAAATCGTTTGGCAACCAATTACTATGGTTCAAACTCATATCCAATTGGCGTAGATGGTTTCCCAGCAGGTTTTGGGAAAAACAGTCCTGAAGTTCTATTGCCTTCTTTCCTTGCGGCTTATACAGGTTTTGATATTCCTATCTTGAGCAGTATAGGTATTAATTTACAAAAAAGTCCAGAGGAAAGAGCCGGAAAAATCTCGTTATCGGCTTTCAAAAATGTTCCTTTACCAAACTGGAATATAAAATACACCGGATTAATGCGTTATAAATTCTTTAAAGACAAGTTCAAACGTTTCTCTCTTCAACACAATTATAAAGCATCCTATACTATAAATGCGTTCCGATCTAATTTAGATTATAACGATAATATTGGTCAAATAAATCCGCTTAGTGGAAATTTCTATAGCAAAACCATCATCGGAAATGTTAACTTAGTTGAACAATTTAATCCGTTAATAAGAGTCGATTTTGAAACTAAAAGTTCGTTCAAACTTTTGATGGAGATGAAAAAAGACAGAGCACTTTCGTTTAGTTTTGACAACAACTTGCTTACAGAAGTAAAAGGAATCGAATATGTAATTGGAACTGGATATCGCTTTAAAGATGTGATTTTGTCATCTACTTTGGCCGATAATCCTTCGGGAATTATTAAAAGTGACATCAACTTAAAAATTGATTTTTCTTATAGAAACAACAAAACAATTGTTCGTTATTTAGATTATAATAACAACCAATTAGGTGGTGGACAAAACATTTGGTCAGCTAGATTAACAGCCGATTATTCGTTCAGCAAAAACTTAACTGCTATTTTCTATTACGACCATTCGTTTTCTAAAGCCGTGATTTCTACTTCGTTTCCACTAACAAATATTAGAGGCGGATTTACGTTGCGCTATAACTTTGGAAATTAATTAAAATAGTGATAAAAATCATTTTAAAAATTTAAGAATAAACAATACATTTGACCTGAATTTAAAACAACAAACAAAATGAACATACCAACTAACTTAAAATACACAAAAGACCACGAATGGATTTCTCTAGATGGAGATGTAGCAACAATTGGAATTACTGATTTTGCCCAAAGCGAACTTGGTGATATTGTATACGTAGAAGTTGAAACGTTAGACCAAACGTTAGAGAAAGATGAAGTTTTTGGAACTGTAGAAGCAGTAAAAACGGTGTCGGATTTATTTTTGCCTTTAGCAGGAGAAATAATCGAATTTAACGAAGACTTAGAACGCAATCCAGAAACAGTAAATTCTGATCCTTATGGCGCAGGATGGATGGTAAAAGTAAAAGTTTCTGACGTGTCTCAATGGGATGAATTATTAGATAGCGAGGCTTACGGAGCTTTAATCGGTGCTTAAAAATAAGAAAATACTACTGTCAATAGCTATACTTTGGACGTGTACAGTTGCGTTTCTTAGTTTAGTTACCTTTAGTAAAGACATTGAAAGTTCTGTTGAAATTCCTTACAAGGACAAATACGTACATTTTACATTTTACTTTTTGTTTGTAATTTTTTGGTCTTTTTATTTTAAAGAGGCTAAAAAACAAATAATAGTATTACTTGCCGCAATAGTTTTTGGAATTTTAATGGAAATCTGTCAAGGTCTTTTTACAACAACTAGAACACCAGACATTCTCGATGTTGCCGCCAACTCGTTTGGAGCGCTTGTAGGATTAGTCTTTATGAAAGAATTTATAAAAAAGAAAGCCACTCATTGAGTGGCTTTCTTTTTTATAAATTTATCATTTGAGATTTTTATAAATTCTATAGAAATTCTAACTTGAAAAATGATTATAGGTTTTGATAGCGATAAATTTATAAATGACTTAGAGTTTTTTTTTAAAGACAAAAACTAGCTAGCCCTGATGCAAGGGAAAATCCTCGCTTTTTTGCGAGATTTGGAAAGGCAGCAGGAAAAGGGTTAACAAAAATGCGCAAATCATTCGCTCCTCAAAAAAATAACTAAAAACAAAACTTCTCAAGCAACCAATTATTGTTATTTTTGACCACGATAAAACGAAAAACTTTTTTTGTACCTTTATCCATTGATAAATAAAAAAATGAACATCAAGAGCTATTTAGATTCCACTTACTTAAAAACGCCCGAACAAGCTGGTCTTTCTGTGGCCGAAAATACTAAAGTTGTAAAAAACTTTGTTCAAGAAGCGATTGATGAAGGGTTTAAATTAATCATGATTAGACCAAACATGGTAGCCATGGCGAAGAAAATGGTAACCGATTGCAATTCGAAACTTACTATTGGTACCGTAATTGGTTTTCACGAAGGAACGTACTCGCTAGAAGAAAAACTTGCCGAAGCTCAAAAAGCAATTGCTGATGGTGCCGACGATTTGGATTTTGTTTGCAACTACGAAGCATTTAAAAATGGTGCAAAAGACTTGGTGAAAAAAGAAATTCTAGAAGGAACTAAACTTGGACTAGAACACCACAAAATTGTAAAATGGATAATTGAAGTTGCCGCGCTGAGCAACGACCAAATTATTCAACTGTCGACATTGATAAAAAATGTGGTAATGTCAAACTTTAAAGAAGAATGTTATCACTCTGTATTTGTAAAATCATCTACAGGATTTTACAAAACCGAAAATGGATTGCCAAATGGAGCAACAGTTCCAGCAATTATTATGATGCTTGAGAACGGCTCGCCTCTTTCTATAAAAGCAGCTGGCGGAGTTAGAACTTATGACGAAGCCGTTGAAATGATAAGACTTGGCGTAAAAAGAATAGGAACATCATCTGCCAAAGCGATTGCCAATGGCGAAACTACAACTAGCAATTACTAATTTTTATTATATTAAAATGTTCAAAAACATAACGTTACTTTTTTTATTTTTAAGTCTTACAACTGTTTTGGCTCAAAAAAATAGCGAACAAATGCCGATTTTTCCTAATTGTGAAAAATTACAAGGGAAAGAATTAGAAAATTGTTTTGATAACGAAGTGCAAGCATTTGTATTTACCAATTTTAAAGTGCCACAAAATCTTGCTTCCGATTATAAAGGAACAGTAATTGTGCTTTTTGAGGTAGATGACAAAGGAACTTTTAAAGTTCAATATGTAGATGCCAACAACGAAGATTTGATTGCAGAAAGCAAACGTGTTTTTGCAAAACTACCCAAAGTGAGTCCTGCAACTTACAACGGAAAGCCAACATATGCTAAATACACAATTAAAATAGCCATTCCGTTGCAAAATCCTGCCGATGCAAAAGCTCTAAAAGAACAAGAGTCTAAACCTCAATCTACGCTATATTCGTTAAAAGATAAAAATAAAGAACTTACAGAATTTGATAGTATTGCCTATAAAAAATTCAGTAATCCACAATTTAAAAGCCATTTGAGCATTCCGCTTTCGCACAGTTATTATGCCCAGTTTGATCCAGCTATGAATCGTGTGGGAAGTAACAATCATACAGCTTCTAAACCGTATACTTATGCCGAAGTTTCTAAATATTACAATCTAGAAGAAGAAAACCAAAAGTTGATGAAAAACAAAACTTCTTGGTGGGGCAAAAAATTGTGGAACGAAAATACAGTAGCAATTCAAGGTGATGATTATTGGTTTACAATGAATCCAATTTTTGACTTGCAACTAGGGAAAAGCGATCCAAGTAAAAAGGATTATACCTATGTAAACACACGCGGAATCCAAATTAGAGGTGGAATAGGAGCGCAGTTGAATTTTACAACAACCATTTACGAAAGTCAAGGGCGTTTTGCAGATTATTTCAATAATTATGCAAATTCTATACGTCCATCAGGAGGAAATCCTGCAATAATTCCTGGAATTGGAATTGCAAAAGAGTTTAAAACTGATGCCTACGATTTTCCTATGGCAGAAGCTAATTTGACTTTTGCGCCAAGTAAGTCGTTTGATTTGCAATTGGGTTATGGAAGAAATTTTATTGGTGACGGTTACCGTTCGCTAATTTTGAGCGATGGCGCTAGTCCGTATCCCTATTTTAAAATTAATACTACGTTTTGGAAAATTAAATATACTAATACTTATATGTGGCTAAAAGATGTTCGTGATGCCGCAACTGTTAACGGAACGTATGCTACTAAATTTATGGCAAACCATTATTTGAGTTGGAATGTTACCAAAAAATTGAATCTTGGTTTTTTTGAATCAGTTGTTTGGGCTAACCAAAACAATCGTGGTTTTGATATGAGTTTTCTAAATCCAATTATTTTTTATCGTGCCGTAGAAATTTCAGCGTCGTCTAAAAGCGGAAATGCTCTTTTGGGATTAACATCTAAATATAAATTGAACAATCAATTCAACTTTTACGGACAATTTCTAATCGATGAGTTTTCATTTAGTGAAGTAAAAGCTGGAAACCAAAGCTGGAAAAATAAATTTGCCTATCAAATAGGAGCAAAATACTTCAATGCATTTAATATTGATAATTTATTACTACAAGTTGAGTACAACAGAGTTCGTCCTTACGTATATTCTCATAGTAATGCATTGACAAATTACGGAAGTAGTAATCAAAGTCTTGGACATCAATGGGGTGGAAATGCACAGGAGTTAATAGCAATTGCGCGTTATCACAAAGGTCGCTATTTTGCTGATGCGAAAATCACAATGGGTATTAGAGGACTAGATTTTAATACCGCTACAGATTCTTATAATTATGGAGGAAATATCTATTTAAGTTATGATGATAATCGTCCGTACAATACAGGAGTTGTAATTGGTCAAGGAAATAAAACTAATATTTTTATCGCCGATTTGCAAGCTGGATATTTAATCAATCCAGCAACAAATTTAAAAGTTTTCGGAAGTTTAATTTACAGAAATTTTAGTCCAAATACTGAAACAGATTTGGTTAAAAAAGACAGTACTACATGGTTTTCTTTGGGATTAAGATGCGATATATTCAATTGGTATTTTGATTATTAGAAAAAAGCATTGTTTTTATTAATTTTATCAATTGTTTTTTGTCAAATCCTTTTTGATAAACTACTTTTGCATCACGAAAACTAAAAACAATTTTCAAGTACATTGAATACTTCAACAAATACTTTTTCATTTAAAGCCATCTTTCAAGATTTTAAAGAAATCACCAAAGCCGGATTGGCAGTAAGTGTGCTGTTTTCATCAATTGCTGGCTATTTATTAGGGTTCAATTCTAGTCATCCTTTTAGTTGGACAACTTTAATTATGCTTTCTGTTGGTGGTTATTGTATGGTTGGTGCTTCTAATGCTTTCAATCAAGTTATTGAAAAAGATTTAGATGCATTGATGGATAGAACTAAAAATCGTCCTGTTCCAGCCGGAAGAATGTCGCCCAATGTAGCTTTGTTTATAGCAAGTCTACTCACTATAATAGGATTGGTTTTATTGTATATGATCAATCCAAAGACAGCAATGTTTGGAGCGATTTCAATCTTTTTATATACAAGTGTTTACACACCATTAAAAACGGTAACCTCTTTATCTGTTTTTGTTGGAGCAATTCCAGGAGCAATTCCTTTTATGTTAGGATGGGTTGCTGCAACAGGAAATTTCGGAATTGAGGCAGGAACTTTATTTATGATTCAGTTTTTTTGGCAGTTTCCTCATTTTTGGGCAATAGGTTGGTTTCTGTTTGAAGATTATGAAAAAGCTGGTTTTTTTATGTTGCCAACAGGAAAAAGAGATAATAAAACGGCAGTCCAAATTATTTTATACACACTATGGTTGATTGTAGCATCACTTTTACCATGTTTTGGATTTACAGGGCAGTTTTTTATAAGTCCAATAGCAGCAGTTCTTGTTTTTGTATTAGGATTGTGGATGCTTGTATACGCTATGAAACTTTATAAACAAAGAACTCCTAAAGCAGCACGAACTTTAATGTTGGTTAGTGTTTCTTATATTACCTTGTTGCAAATAATTTATATAACAGATAAATTTTTAAGATAGTTATGATGACAAATGAAGAATACAAATCGCGTACAGCAAGGTCATATAAACTCTTGTTGATTTTCGCAATGATAAGCATGACCATGATGTTTGCTGGTTTAACGAGCGCATTGGTTGTAAGCAAATCACGACCAGATTGGTTGACAAATTTTGAAATGCCTATTTCTTTTTTCTTTAGTTTGATTTTTATTTTGGCGTGTAGTGTAACCATTCATTTAGCTAAAAAATCAATTCAAAAAGACAATAGAAAAGCAACAACTATTTTTTTATTGACCACATTAGCCTTAGGATTGGCTTTTGTGTATTCGCAACTTCAAGGATTTAATCAATTATTCGATAGTCATTTGTATCCAACTGGTGGATCAGGTTCAATTACCATTTCTTTCTTGTATGTTTTGGTCTATGTGCACCTTGCTCACTTGTCTGGAGGTATAATTTCACTATTAATTATAATTTATAATCATTTTAAACAAAAGTACAATTCGTCCCAATTTCTTGGTATTGAGCTAGGTGCAATGTACTGGCACTTTCTTGATTTCTTGTGGATTTATTTATTTTTGTTTTTATATTTCTTTAAATAAGAAAAAAACGTAAATTTGGGAACTTTTTAACAACAACTTTTTATGGGATCGACAGTTACAACTGCAAATACTGTAGGAAAAACTTGGGATGGCGGAAATGAGCCATTGGGAGCAAGTTACGGAAAATTAATGATGTGGTTTTTCATCGTTTCAGATGCATTGACCTTTTCAGGATTTTTGGCTGCTTACGGTTTTTCTAGGTTTAAATTTATTGAAACTTGGCCTTTAGCCGATGAAGTGTTTACACACTTTCCGTTTGCGCATGGGGTTTCAATGCCAATGTATTATGTGGCATTAATGACTTTTATTTTAATTGGATCATCAGTAACAATGGTTTTGGCTGTTGATGCTGGTCACAATATGAATAAAGGAAAAGTAGCTTTCTATATGTTTTTAACCATCATTGGAGGTTTAATTTTCGTTGGTTCTCAAGCTTGGGAATGGAAAAACTTCATTCAAGGTGAATATGGTGCTATAGAAACTAAAGGAGGAAGTATTCTTCAGTTTGTTGACGCTAAAGGAAAACGCGTTGCTTTAGAAGAGTTTGCTGATACAAGTATTCCTAAAGAAAGAGAACAACTTACGAGAGGAAAAGGAAAGTGGTTCATGGAAGAAGGTTCTTTACCTACTTATTCTGTAGAGCAAATTCAAGCTGGATTCAAATCGCACCCAGACTTATTAATAAGAACTGAAGTTATCAATGATCCAGAAACGCTAGAAACAGCTAAAGGATTAAACGAAGATAAATCGCTTAACAGACCGAAACATAAGTTTGTGTTATCAAGAGCAGAATCTGAAAAAAGATTGGCTGATGCAACTATGGTTGTTGAAGGTGCTAACTTGCAACACAACGAATACGGAAGTAAATTGTTTGCTGATTTCTTCTTCTTTATTACTGGTTTCCACGGATTTCACGTATTTTCTGGAGTTATCATTAATATTATTATTTTTATCAATGTTCTTTTGGGAACGTATGAAAAAAGAAGAACTTATGAAATGGTTGAAAAAGTTGGACTTTACTGGCACTTTGTCGATTTAGTTTGGGTTTTCGTATTTACATTCTTCTACTTAGTTTAATATTTTTAGAAATTATATATTATGTCACACGAGCACGTTTCTAATACAAAAAGAATTTGGAATGTTTTCTTCTTACTTTCTGCAGTAACAATTGTAGAGGTTTTTTTAGGAATCATTAAGCCAGAGTCGCTACATTTAACTAATTTTTTAGGCATGAACCTATTAAATTGGATATTTATTATCTTAACGATTTTTAAAGCATATTACATTGTTTGGGCTTTCATGCACATGGAAGGCGAAACTCCAGCCTTGAGAAGAGCTGTAGTTTGGACTGTAATTTTCTTAATTATATATTTAACGTTTATTTTGTTAACAGAAGGACACTACATTTATGGCGTTTTCAAAAATGCCACAATTAAATGGAATTTTTAACATTATATTAATTCAATAAAAAGGTACGCATTGCGTACCTTTTTTTTATTTTTGTAGAATCAAATTATAAAGAGATAATGAAAAAGAAGTTGGTGTTATTTATTTTGTTCATTTTGCCTATTGTTGCTTATTTGTTTTTTGCCTCTGGCGTTAATAGTTTTGCAAATCTTCCCACAATTACCAAAAATATTCCCGAAATAAGTTCTTGGAAAACTTTAGACAATAAACCAGTTGCGTTGTCTAATAAAATTACAATTCTTGGTTTTATCGGTCAAGATGTTTTAAAGCACAAAGGAAATTTCTTTAATCTTTACGAAAAAATCTATGCTCGAAATAAAGATTTCAAAGATTTTCAAATGGTAATGATAGTGCCAGACGGAACTCAAGACCAAGTAAAAGATTTGCAAATTGATTTACAAAAACTAGGAACACAATCGGGTTGGAATTTTGTTTTTGGTTCGCCACAAGAAATTCAATCGTTTTATGATAAACTTCAATTAGTTGGTAAACTTGATGATAAACTTGGAACACCAAATGTATTTATAATTGATAAAAAACGAAACCTAAGAGGAAGAAAAGGACATGATAAAAAAGGCAAGCCTGAATATCAGGAAGGTTATAACACTGTTTTAGTATCAGATCTTTATAATCAGATGACGGATGATGTTAAAATTATTTTGGCCGAATATAGATTGGCTTTGAAAAAAAACCATAATGCAACCAGACAAATATAATCGAGATGAAAAATAAATCATACATAGGAATTTCATTAATCATATTGATTTTTGGAATTATATTTATTCCTAGAATTGTTGATAGAATTAAAAACGGATCGGTGGTTCAAAATGATAGAATGAGCCTTTCTCACGAAATTATAAATGAACCCTCTTTAGTAAAAATTGGACCAGCTCCAAAATTTGAATTGACAGATCAAAACAATACCAAGATTTCTAATCAAGATTATGACGGAAAAGTATATGTTCTTGAGTTTTTCTTTTCTACATGTCCATCTATTTGCCCTATTATGAATAAAAATATGGTTGAGATTCAAAATGAGTTTTCTAAAAATGGAAACTTCGGAATTGCTTCAATAACCATTAATCCAGAAAATGATACTGTTGAAGTTTTAAAGAAACATGCTGCAGAATTGGGTGTAACTTCTTCTAATTGGCATTTTCTAACTGGCGATAAAGCATATATTCTTGGATTAGCCAATAAAGGATTCAATTTGTTTGCTGCGGAAAACGGCAAAGTCAATGGTGGATTTGAACATTCGGGACTTTTTGCCTTGATAGACAAACAAGGAAATATTAGATGTAGAAAAGATAATCAAGGAAATCCTATTCTGTATTACGATGGTTTGGAAAAACCTGGAGTAAAAGCAATAAAAGAAGATATTAAATTACTATTAGAAGAATAATCATGGAAAATATAACGATCGAGAAAAAATTTAAAACGCCAATAATTATAGTTTCATTACTAATTCCTATTGTTGTGGCATTATTGTTTAGTGTGAAACTTAAGGATTTCGGAATAGAAGTAGAGCCACTTTCGTTTTTGCCTCCAATATACGCTTCAATAAATGGTATTACAGCTTTATTGTTAATTTTTGCAGTACTAGCTATTAAAAATGGAAATCGTTCGTTACACGAAAGGTTAATGACTAGCGCCATCGCTTGTTCTATAGTTTTTCTTGTAATGTATGTTGCTTATCACATGACTTCGGAATCTACAAAATTTGGTGGCGAAGGAATCATTAAATATGTTTATTTCTTTATTTTGATAACGCATATTGCACTTTCTGTTATTATTATACCATTGGTTTTATTTACTTATGTTAGAGCGTTGTCTGAACAGTTTGACAGGCATAAAAAATTAGCTAGAATCACTTTTCCATTGTGGTTATACGTTGCTGTTACTGGCGTTATTGTATATTTAATGATTGCTCCATACTATGTTAATTAAATCAAAAGCCAAAAGTAAAAAGTCAAAAGTGAATGTGTTTTGGAAGATACTTTTGCTTATTGTTTATTGCCTATCGCCAATCGCTTCCCATGCGCAATGTGCCATGTGTAGAGCATCATTAGAAAGCGAAGGAAATACTGCCAAAGCAGAAGCTGTAAACGACGGAATTGTTTACTTGATGGTTATTCCGTACGTTCTTGTTGGTGTTGTAGGTATTGTCGTTTACAGAATGTACAGCAAGAAAAAGGAATCATAATTTTATGAAAACTAATCGCTAAAATCTAATAATTACTCCATTCCATCAATTTTCACATTCATTTTGCCTGTTGTTGTGATGAATGCGATAATGGCATCATTGGTTAGTTCTACTTTTTCAAATTCGAAATCGTTCATTGTACCGTTTACAAAAACACCTTTCATAGGTGAATAATTGTTTAAATATGGCAGTAAACTTTTCTTTCCCTCGTCTAGATTTTCTTTTATAGAATAGCGGCAGCTTTCTTGTATTTTTCTTAAAATAGTTCCTTGCAAAAGCCAATTGGCAGTTTTTGTTAAAAGTCCTTTGGTGTTTAAAACATAATCCATTTGGTCAAAATAAATTTCTTTAGTAATGCTATTATAGTTTGGAATTCCTGACAAGTAAATGCTTCCGTTGATGCTTCCTGTCATGTCTAAAGCAATAATCATTTTGCCATCTTTAGCCCACATATCGACCTTTTGAACTATAATTTTTCGGCTTCCAGAACCAAATTCTTTTCCTTGAAAATTTTTAGTAATAATGCGTGAAGCACTTTCGTAAGTAGAAATCGCAGCAACGGTTGCAACAGTTTTATCTGGAACTTTAGTTACTGGTTTAAACGAAACTACGTCTTTGTCGAACGTGGTTTTGGGTTGTTGTCCGACCATTGTTTGCATGGTACATTTTAAACCTAAATCCATGTTGATTTTATTTTTTTGTATCACGGCATCGGTTACATAAACTTCTATTGGATTTAATTTGAACCATGTTTCATATTGCTCGCTAGTTTGAAATGGTGTACTCATGGTTTGCAAAACATTTAAAACATAAGGCTTAAAATCGCATGATTTTTCAATGGCTTCGTCAATTTTCTTGGCTACTTTAGATTTAAAAATCGATAAGGTTGGATTAATAATATAGGTAATAGGTACTTTTTTACCGGCAACTAATATTGTTGGACTTTCGCTCCATTCAAAATCTTCCATTTTAGAGGTTGTAATCATTTTCCAATTGGACAATTTCACATCACTCAACAAAGTTATGGTTCCGTTTAAATCTATTTCTCTAGTGTCATTTAAACCCATAAATTCGGTTCCGTATTTTATTTTGGTCCAAATTTTCATTGGTAAAACCGATTCGATTTTTCCGTCTTTTTCTATTAATTTTATCGGAGCTGTCTTCCAAATTTTCATTTCGGTTTTGTCGTCTTCAAGATTTATATCTTCATAAATTAAGCCGTTTAAAGATTTATTTAGTTGATTTTCTATTTCTTTTAGCGAAATTTCCATAGGCATACTCACAAAAGAAGTTGTTGTTTTATAAGCCATAGGAACATTTTGTGAAGGTTCGGGTTTTAAAGTTGCTAATTTATTGGTTGAAGAACAGCCAATTAAAGTAGACAAGAAGGTAATGTAGCTTAAAGAGATAAAAATCTTTTTCATTTTAAATTCAAAATTAATTTCGGTGTGAATGTAACAAAAAAACCAATTTAACGTCTGATAAGAAAATATTAATTTAGTTGTTTTTATTTTAAAACGATTAAATTTGCAAATTATGTTTTCACTTTTAAAATAAGAACATGAAATCTGTTATAGCAGATGCCAAATAGAACATACAACATGAGTAAAATAATTAGTTTTAAAATAATGATGCTATTTGTTTTGTTTTTGGGATTGACGTCTCAAGCACAAACAAAAAAGTGGACCTTGCAAGAATGTGTAGAATATGCTCTTAAAAATAATATTAGCATAAAGCAAACTGATTTGGACGCACAAACTACAGCTATTGCCAAAAAAGATGCTATTGGAAACTTTCTTCCAAATATAAATGCTAATGCTTCGCACTCGTGGAATATTGGTTTAAATCAGAACATTACAACTGGTTTATTAGAAAATCAAACAACACAATTTACTTCGGCTGGTTTGAGTTCTAATATTGCAATTTATAACGGATTGCAAAATCAAAATAAACTCAGAAGAGCTACTCTTTCAATAATTGCATCACAATATCAATTATCTAAAATGAAAGATGATGTATCGTTGAATGTTGCTAATGCTTTTTTACAAATTCTTTTCAATAAAGAAAATTTAAAAGTTCAAAAAGAACAATTGTCTAACAATGAAAAGCAGTTAAAACGAACTGATGAAATGGTAACTGCCGGAGTTGTTCCAAGAGGAGATTTGTTAGACGTGAAAGCTACTGTAGCATCAGACAGTCAAAAAGTGGTGGCTGCCGAAAATGCTTTGTTTTTATCTAAATTGAGTTTGGCACAATTATTACAATTAGACGAATTTAAAGATTTTGATATAGCTGATACAGATTATGATGCAAAGCCTAGTGCTACAATGCTTGAAAAACCTGAGACAATTATTGATAAAGCTAAACAAGATCGTGTTGAATTAAAAATTGCAAAAACCAATTTGGAAATCGCAGAGAGAGATGTGAAAATTGCTAAAGGCGCTTATCAACCTTCTTTATCAGGTTTCTATAGTTTTAGTACAAGAGCTAGTTATTCGGATAGAATTGTTGGTGTTGATGCTAATAATAATTATATTTTTTCTGGTCCACTTCCTTTATTTGATCAATTTAGTAATAATAAAGGTCACAGTTTTGGAGTACAACTAAGCGTTCCAATTTTAAATGGATTTTCTGTGAAGAATAATGTTGAGCGATCAAAAATTGCTTTAGAACGTTCAAAAACTACTCAAAAACAAGCAGAAACCGACTTAGAGCGAAATGTTTATACTGCGATAACAGATGCAAAAGGAGCTTTAAATGCTTATGAATCTTCAATAATAGCGCTTGATGCAAGAAAAGAAGCTTTAAATTATGCTAAAGAGAAATATGCTGTCGGAATGATGAACAGTTTTGATTACAATCAAT
>JAIEMH010000058.1 GCA_019752245.1 Flavobacteriaceae bacterium | reverse complement strand
TGAGAACAAAAATTTTAATTTTCGCTTTATTGTTAGTGGGATTTGTGAGTTACTCGCAACAAGATGCCCAGTATACACAATACATGTACAACACTATCAACGTAAATCCTGCTTATGCTGGATCACGTGGAGTGATGAGTATCTTTGGCTTGCATAGAACGCAGTGGGTTGGACTAGATGGTGCGCCAGTAACCAATGCTTTTTCTATTAATTCACCCATTGAGAACAGTAATTTAGGAGTTGGCGTATCGTTTGTAAATGACCGAATTGGTCCTACGGTTGAGAATACCATTTCGGCAGATTTATCGTATACAATTCAAACTTCTGAGACTTATAAATTATCATTTGGTATAAAAGGAACAGCAAATTTATTCAATTTAGATGTTAATAAACTGAATCCGCAAAATGCCTCCGATCCATTGTTACAGAATTTAAACAACAACTTTTCTCCTAATGTTGGAGCAGGAGTTTACTTTCATTCGGATAAATCGTATTTGGGATTATCGGTTCCCAATTTCTTTCAAACCAAGCGTTATGACGACAATGATATTGCGGTTTACAAAGAGCGTTTGAACTTATATTTTATAGGAGGTTATGTTTTTGATTTTTCACCAAATTTAAAATTCAAACCAGCCTTTTTAACCAAAGTGGTTGAAGGTGCACCCTTGCAAGTAGATTTATCGGGTAACTTCTTAATCAACGATAAGTTTGTTTTAGGTGCAGCATGGCGATGGAGCGCAGCAGTGAGTTTAATGGCAGGATTTCAAGTTACAGACGGATTATACATTGGCTACGGATATGATTTAGAAACGACCAAATTGGCCAACTACAACTCAGGATCACACGAGGTGTTTTTACGATTTGAACTCTTCAAACGTCAAGACCGCATAGTATCACCTAGATTCTTCTAAACAAGCAACAATCATGAAAAACAGAATTATATATTTAGTAGTTGCATGCATCGCCACAATGAGCATGCATTCGCAAAAATCAAAAGAAGCTAAGGCGGATAAGCAGTATGATAAATTTGCTTATGTAGATGCTATAAAAACCTACGAACGTATGTTTGAGAAAGGCTACAAGTCACAAGATATGTTGCAAAACTTAGGCGATTCGTATTATTTTAAAGCCGATTTAGACAACGCTGCCAAATGGTATGGTGAGTTATTTGCTTTCACTCAAGATGTAGCACCAGAGTATTATTACCGCTATTCACAATCTTTAAAAGCAGTAAAAGATTATAAAAAAGCCGATGAAATGTTGGCTAAATTCAATCAAAAAAGTGGTAACGATTTACGCGCAAAATTAGCCAATTCTCAAAAAGATTACTTGGCTCAAATCAAGAAAAACTCAGGACGATATACCATTGAAAATGCAGGTATCAACTCAGAGTATTCTGATTATGGAAGTGCTTATTATAACAACAAAATCGTTTTTGCCTCAGCAAGAGACACCGGCGGATTGGGTAACAGAAAACACTCATGGACAGGCGAAAGCTTTACCAATTTATACGCTGCCGATATGGGCGAGCAAGGTGCGTTATCAGAAGCAAAACGATTTGGAAATAAATTAAATTCAAAATTTCACGAGTCAACACCAGCTTTTACTAAAGATGGAAAGACCGTTTATTTTACAAGAAACAATTTCCTTGATGGGAAAAAAGGAAAAGATGCTAGAAAAACAACTTTACTAAAACTGTACAAAGCAACTTTAGATGGTGATAATTGGACCAATGTTACCGAACTACCTTTTAATAGTAACGATTATAGTGTGGCACATCCGGCATTAAGTGCTGATGAGAAAACATTGTACTTTGCCTCCAATATGCCTGGAACCTTAGGACAATCAGATTTATTTAAAGTAGACATTAAATCAGATGGAAGCTACGGTACACCAACCAATCTTGGAAATGTAATCAATACCGAAGGAAGAGAAACTTTTCCTATGGTAAGTTCAGATAACGAATTGTATTTTGCATCCGATGGTCATCCTGGACTTGGAGGATTAGATATTTTTGTTGCCCAACAAGAAGCTGATGGAAGTTATAAAAAAGTACAAAACGTAGGTGAACCATTAAACAGTTCAAAGGACGATTTTGGATTTTTAATCAACAACGCAACACGACTTGGATATGTAACCTCTAACAGAGAAGGCGGACAAGGAAGCGATGACATCTACAAATTTAAAGAAACCAAAAAACTAGAATGTGAACAATTCCTAAGCGGCGTTGTAACGGATAAAGAAACTGGATTACCACTAGCTGGAGCCAAAGTTACTTTATCAGATGCTGACTATAAAAAACTACAAGAAGTAGTAAGTGATAAAGACGGTAAGTTTGATTTTGGTAAAGTAGCTTGTGGAACAAAATACTACATCAAAACAGAAAAACCAGACTACAACACAGTTGAAACCCCAACTATTACCGCAGAAGAATCAGGTAAAACCTTTGTGCCAGTAGAGCTTGAAAAATCAGTAAAACCTGTTAAACCAGGCGATAACTTAGCTAAAGCATTCAACATAAAAATCATCTACTTTGACTTAGATAAATCGTTTATTAGAGCTGATGCAGCATTGGAACTAGCAAAAATACTAGACGTAATGGAACAAAATCCAACGATGGAGATTGATGTTCGTTCGCACACCGATTGCCGTCAAACAGCAAAATACAACTTAGCCTTATCAGACAGAAGAGCAAAATCAACAATTGCATGGTTGATCTCAAAAGGCATCAACAAATCTAGACTAACAGGAAGAGGTTATGGCGAATCGCAACTAGTAAACGACTGTGGATGTGAGCCAACAAATGCATCAAACTGCACCGAAGAGCAACACCAAGCCAACAGAAGAAGTGAATTTATTATTACAAAATTGTAATATTAACTTAGGAAACACAAAATAAAAAATCCGCCAATTGGCGGATTTTTTATTTTGTATTAGAAAATTATTCTTCAGTTCCTTCTCCAGATTTTCTGTAAATATAATTTCCATAGATATGACGTTTTGCAAAACGATTAGGAGATTCTGCGTTAACCATTTTTACATAAACATTTCTAGGAACACCAATGTATTCATAAGAAACCCCATTTAAATGAGTAATTAATAAGGTTTGTTTTTCTAAACGAAAGTCAAGAATATTGAAATTATTTATTGTTTCTTGATATTCAGGTAAATTCTTTTCAAGCGTTTCATTTGAAATACTCACTAAGAAATGGTAAGCACTAATGATGTTTTTACTTGTTTCTTCAGCAGCAAGTTTACCCGCTTCATCATTTACAAATTTATCAGGATGATTGTCCTTCATGCTATTTCTGTAAATAGCTTTCAACTCTTTTAAAGTTACATTTTTGTCAACTTCTAATAACTTTCTGTACTCAACAACTCTTTTCATAAACTAATTTTAATATCGTGAAAGCTTTTTGCTAAAGAATGGTTTGGTTTTTAATCCATTTCTCGTTGTAATTATGAAAAATCAGCATGTATTTTGTTGCTAAATTTCATAATATGCAGGCTTTTGTATTTTTGGCAAAGGTAGGACTAATAATTTAAAATAACAACATAAGATGATATTCTGTAATAAACCCAATTAATTTATTAAAAATTTAAAAATGTGATTGTTTTATCATAGTTTTTTAGTCTTTTTTAATTATTCAAAATTGACTTAAGTTATACTATAATAATAGATTTAATAAATAAAATTATTTTTTTTCACCACTTTACGGTTTCCCGTAAAGAAACATAAATTTTTCATTTTAAGTTTGACCCAAATAAAACTAAAACAGTCTAACAATGAAAATATTTTGCATGCTATGTCCTGTTATTTTAATAATAGCTTGCTTCGATTTGTCTATAAACTATTATTATTTTTTGAGATACATAGTGTCATTTGGAGCTATAACTGTCATTTTAAAAGAAGTTAAAAATGATGTTAATCTTTTAGGAATAGCTTTTGTTATGATGTTAATACTATTTAATCCATTGCTTCCTGTTTGTTTATATAGAGAGTTTGTTTGGATTCCTCTCTATATAGCAGCAGCAGTTTTGTTTTTAATTTATGGTTTTAAGAGAAAATAGATAAGTCATGGAAGAAGATATTATTGATGCAATACAGAACAAAAATTTAATTGAAATCTATTATGAAAACCAACTACAAGTGGTTGAGCCATATTGTTATGGGATTTCAAAAAGAGGAGAAGAGATTTTAAAAGCCTACTTAATACAAGGTTGCCAAAAAGAGCTAAAGACAAATTGGAATAACTATTATTTAGATAAAGCAAACGATTTGAATGTTCTAAAACAAACATTTATTTACGTCCGAGAAGACTATGCAAGAGGAGATGAAGAAATGTATCATATATATGCTCAACTATAACCTGTAAATCGCTAAACGAATTGCGCATCTTAGTATTGATTTAATATTATAATCATTAAGGTTTTTACAACTCTTTAATAATAATATTTAAGGCCAATTATTATTATAAATAGTTTAATAATTTAGCCTAGTTAGTATTTATTTTAGATTCTAAACACGATTTGCAGTCGTCTTTTATAATGTAATAAAATAAGCGATGTTTTAATGTCTTTAATATCAGTCAGATATGTAAATATTAAAAAAATATTAAAATATAGTTGCAGATATGGATAAACATTGTATCTTTGCACTCGAAACATCGCGGGATAGAGCAGTAGGCAGCTCGTCGGGCTCATAACCCGAAGGTCACAGGTTCGAGTCCTGTTCCCGCTACTAAGTGTAAAACACAAAAAAGTCAAGCAGTATGCGGTTTTAGAGCAATTTAAAACCGCTTTTTTTATGTCTAAACTTAGCAAACTTTTGTTAAATGAATACGCTAACGCATACGATTTGAGTTTTAAAAAGCAATATTCAGAGCCTAAAATATACGATGCTGGGGGCGATTTGTCAAAGCGTTGGTATGTGTACTATTCTTTTAGAAATCCCAAAACTGACAAGCTAGAGAGACAAACCCCAATCTATGAGGGTATAAACACTATTAAAACCTTTAGAGAGCGTAAAAAAGCAATTACGATACTTTGTGAATCCATCAAAGGAATATTAGAAAGTGGCAAATACAATCCTTATACTGATGAGAATGAATTTGAACAATCCAAAAAGCTAAATATACCCGATGCCTTTAAATTTGTGCGTGAGTTAAAAATTAGCGCAATGGAAGAAACTTCGTATAAGGATTTTAAGAGCCGAATTACACAGTTTGAAAAATGGTTACTAGCCAATGGGTTTGTAAATAGATATATCAATACAGTAACCAAAAAGTCAGTAATAAACTATCTTAATGAAGTACAAAAAAAATCCAGCCCAAAAAACAGAAACAATACTAGAAGCAGTATAGGTACTTTTTTTCAAACTTTAGAAGACAACGAAATAATAGAGCATAATTTTGTAGATAAAATAAACGTGGTTCCAACCAAGCCACAACGAAACAAAACGTATAGCCAAAAACAAGACGAAGAAATTTTAGAGCATCTAAAACAGAATGATAAAGTACTACTTTTATACATTCAATTTATTTGCTTCACTATTTTAAGAGAAATTGAAATAAATCGTTTAAAGGTAAAGGATGTCGATGTACTAGAGCGCAAAATCTATGTAAAAACCAAAACAAAGCAACTCAAAACAAAACTTATTCCGCAAATTTTAATTGATGCCTTACCTGATTTATCTTTGTATGATCCAGAGAGTTATTTATTTGGTCGAAATGGCTTTGGAATGTTTTGGGATGCATCCGAATCTAGCAGACGGGAACACTACACAGAAACTTTCAAAAACACAATAAAAATTCCGTTTAAACTGGAAAAAAATTACACTATGTACGGATTTAAACACACTTACATAACAAAAATTTACAATTCTTTGCTAGAAAATACCACACCGCACCAAGCTAAAAGTGAACTTATGCTTATTACTGGACACGCTACAATGAGCGCACTTGAAAAGTATTTACGTGATATTGATGCTGTTTTGCCAGAGGATTACTCAAAGCATATACAAAAACCTAATAACGAGATCTCGTAAAGTCATTTTTAACTTTACCATCCTGATAAATTTACCTTGGCCAGTACAGTTGTATTTGTCTGTAGGATATCAAAAAAAATGGTGCTACATTTCTGTAACACCATTCCAACCACTAACCCAAACAAAACTAACTACTTATTTTTTTGCCTTAGCTTTCACAATTTTACCGCCTTTAGCGTATTTGAAACCTTTTTTTAAAGTTCCGTCTTTTTTTAAACCGTCTTTAACGATTACTGAACTGCATAATTTTTTTGCAGTCATTCCCGATTTTTTAGCTTTTGCCATTGTCTTAATTATTTAAGGTTAATTATTCTACTACTTTAAAAGATAATTTTCTTTTAGTTTGATTATTGGATTTTTCGTTTTGAGTAATCCTGGTCTTTTCGTTTTTAATTGGTAATAATTTTTGTAATGCTGGAGAATATTTCAAATCCGAAATAGGAGCATGGGAATTGTATCGGTTTTTGTGATTGAAAACATAATTATTCATAAAATTATCTCTATCAACATAACCTTTCAATATGATGTCTCCATCAAAACCGCTTTTGGTTCCGCCTCGCATTGCTCCAGTAGAAGTTCTTTGAAATATTACTATAAATAATTTTCCGTTAAACTTTTTTCTAAAATCTAAATCAAATGAAACTTTAGAATACATCTCAACAAGTTTTGCCCAACTATCTATAATGATAATGTCAAAATCTTTGCAACTTTCTTGTAATCTGTCGTAGGTTTCTTTTGGCGTTTCACCATCGTTTTCACTCTCAACCGCAATTTTTTTGATATTGTCGCCTTTGAAATATTTCTTTGCTTTTTCGATAGATAAAGAGCTGGATTTATGTTCTTCTAAACTCCAAATAATAGCCTTGTAACCTGCATCGCAAAAATCATTTGCCCATTGAAAAACCGAATGTGTTTTTCCGCCTCCTTCTGGACTATCTAATGTTACGGCTAATGAATGAATCGGTTTAATTTCAATGTTACCTAGCAATTTTTTTAAATCGCCTGTAATCTTAAAATAATCATTCACTACTTTAACATCGCTTTGCTGGTCAAATGCAGTACTATATTTAGAACCTGGTGGTAAAGTTGTTTTTGGCTTTACTTCAGCTTTTTTGTCTCCTGGTTCTTTTACTTCACAACCACAAGCTAAACCACAATTTGTGTCGCAACTTGCACAATTCAAACCTTTTTTATTATCTTTGTGCTGTGAGTTGTTTACTACTTTGGGAATTGTACCCGTTGCAAGTTTGAACAACTCACTTTTTTTGTCGCCATAAACAAGCAAATTGGAATTAATCCAATCTTTATATGTAGCAAAATTACTTCTTGAGTAAACCGATGCTATCTTAGTTATGTTTAAAGAACTATTCAGATGAAGCGCAACTATTACTGGCTTATTCTCTTTATTATACAAATCAATAAGAACAACATATCCTGTTGTTTTACTTTTAAATATAGCAACTGGATTGTCTAACTTGTTTGGAAGTTGTAAAAAATCACTTCTTTTTAGTGAGTGATCGGGATTTTTATAATCAACCGCTTTTAAAATTACTTTTCCAGTTAAAACAATAATATTTTTATCTCCAAGAGTTTTGACAATTTCGCCTTTCAAAGTATTGATATAGAAAATATCATTTTCGGTAATCCCTTTAGAAATTGCTTTGTTTAACTCTTTTTTATAATCGTAATTTGAAGCCTTAAGACCTGCAAACAAATCTAATTGCTTTGATTTAACAGGCTGTTTTTTTGGCTGTACTCGAGCAGTTTTAACAACTTTCTTTGTTGTTGTTTTTATAGGTGTAGTCTTTATATCTTTAAAATACAAAGGATTTCCCTTTCCGTCAAATTGCAATACGTAATCTGACAATTTTTGTGCTAATGATGAAGCACGAAAGATAAATTTAGTATCTTCTTTGATGTGAGTTAACGCCGAATTCCAACTTTTTAAATAAGCAGCATGATTGGCGTTTGTGTGCCAAATTATTCCAGCTTCGGCACTTAAAAAAGTAGCCCCGAATTCTGCTACCAATTCTTCAAAAGCGTAATTCTTATCGCCAAATCGTTTTCCGAAAGTTCGATTTAATCTATTGTATCTACCTGTAGAGTGTGAGTATTCGTGTAACAAGGTTCTGTAGTAATCTTGTACCGTGTTAAAATCACTTAAATAAGGCATTTGCACAATATCACTACCACTATTATAAAAAGCCTTATCGCCTCCAAACTTTAATTTAGGTGCTGGAGCTGGATAA
This sequence comes from Flavobacteriaceae bacterium, assembly GCA_019752245.1. Lineage (GTDB taxonomy): Bacteria > Bacteroidota > Bacteroidia > Flavobacteriales > Flavobacteriaceae > Flavobacterium. The sequence continues at coordinate 16,884 of JAIEMH010000058.1, read as the reverse complement.
TTTTTTACAATTGCTTCGGGTATTGGCATTCTGTTTTTTTCATCTGCTGGAAAATCTACATCAATGTAACCAGTTTTGAAATTTTCTAAATCAAAATCAATACCCTCAATGTCTTTACCGTTGAAAACATTGTAGTATTTTAAAATTGGAACTTCTGAAATTTCGTTAACATTGATTGCGTTTTCATTCGCAAAATCAATCGCATCTTGATTTTTATAAGTGGCAAAATCAATTGATTTTGAACGGTCTTTAATCTTAAATAATTTAGTGTAGTAAACAATTGGCGAACCGTGAGAACCTTTTTTAATTGTGCCTCCCAATTCTTCAATTTGCTTAAATGTTAGAAAGAAAGGATTTTCTAATATCTCAAAATTAGTAAGCAACATAACATTAACGCCTCTATACCTTTTTTTAGAAACGAAATTGAAAGGCATAGTATAACCTTTTCCGTACTGCTTACCCTGCCAAGATTTTTTATAGTCTTTTGAATTAGCTTCTTTAATCAACGTTACCATTCTATCCGTAATCATTTGGTAAATATCACTAGAAGAAACGGCTTTGTTTAAACCTGATGGCTTTTCATCGATTTGCTGGTAATCTAAATCATTTAAAAATGATTGTGGTACTATTTCGTGAACTGGTTCGGCAATAGTAATTAAGTATTTTTTATCTTTGGTTTGATCAAGTACAGTTATTATTTTCTTAGACAAATGATACTGCTCATCTTTGTTTGCAATTTCAATTAATTCTAAAAGTTGTTTGCGTGAAATGATTAAACCATTAAGACCGTTAAATTTTTGTACTGATTCCATAGATTAAGTAATTAAAAAATGCAAATGTCTATTTGGAGTAATTTTTTGCCCTCATGCGAAAAATTATAAATAGAGCATTTGCATTAGTAAGAGTTTAATTTTTATGCTTTAGCCATTGCTTCGGATGGCTTTTTAGATGGTTTTTTAGGATGCCTAAACAACCACGGCGCAACTGGGTCTTTTAACACCCATAATCCCGCCCTATTGTGTATAGCAGTATCTTGCAAGGATTTAAAATATTCCGATTTGTCATAAAACTGCCAAGCTAAACCTCTTGTGAGTAATACTTCTGATAGATTAATATTGTCATCATAAATTACATACCCTACAGGTCGCTTAAAAATGTCGACGGAAATAATTTTAACCGTTACAGTTTTACCAAAGATTTCTTGACTGACAAATTGCTTTGCAACGTTTCCGAATTCTTGTTTTTTTTCTGGAGCATCAACCCCAGCCAAACGAACTGTGTTTTGATTGTTCAAAGTATCAAGAACGGTAATTGTATCTCCGTCTTTAATCTTGACGACTTTACCTGTGTAGGTGTAGGATTGACCTTGACAAACCAAGACCATTAAAAAAGCTAATGCTAAAAATAATTTTTTCATAATATTTGTTTTAATATGGATTTTTTGCCTACTCTGTTCAGTTTTCGGCTTCCCTGTTTTTTAACTTATTGTTTGCTCGTTACCTAAAATGCTAATTACTGGCTCTACTCGAATATCACTAGCAGACTTGATATTTGCTAAAGTTGAAATATTTAACAATGTTTCAAGTAATGATATTTCTACCTGCAAATCTTTTAGTACAAATTGACCACGTGGGACAATTTTTAAACTACTCTTATTAACGTTTATAGTCGCAATTCGCTTTCCTTGAGTAATCACATTAATTCGCTTTAAAAATGATAAAATACCATCAGCGTTAAAAGTTTCATTACTACCATTAAAAAGAGTTACATCAATGGTACATTTGAAAATTGAATTTTCAAATCTTAAATTTCTTATTCCTGTAGGAACGGCTTTGATTTTTGAAACTAATCTTTTCACATTGTCAAGCCTAGTCTTATAATACAAACCTCCTAATAAAAGTGCTACTGCTGGAATTACTACATATTTTGCTTTCATTATTCTAATGTTTTGTTTGCGATTTCTACACCTTTATCTACATCACCCGGATTAACTCCTTTTTGATTCTTTAAAACCATCGACAAAATGAAAATCCCTGTTTTTGCAAGTAATTTCCAAAACCTATTTTTAGGTTTAATAGTTTTTTCAATATGATCTAAACTGTTTTGCATAATTGAATTTTTATTGTGTTGGCTCGTCGTGGTCTTTTGCTACAATAGAAAAAACACAAACGCCTAATGTGATTATTGAAATTCCTACTTCTTGCGGTATCAAATGGTAATAAGTTGCAATTCCAACTAACGCTGTTAAAATGCCTGTAACGGATGTTTTATAATTTTTCATATCTTACTTTATTATTTTTTTAACCTGCTTTTTAATTTAATTACTATCACTTGTGAAGCATCTATAAAAGGAAAAAAATCAACCCCATAATAAACGCCTAAATGATGGACTACAATTTTTAATAAATGGCTCTTCATAACTAAAAAAAACTATTTTTCTTTTACAACACACTTTGAACATTTGTCGGAATACTGTTTTACCTGCTTTTGCAATTCAGTAATCTTTTTAGACTGGCTTTCAATTTTCTGCGTTTGACTTTCAATTGTCTTTTGCATATCTTCCAGCTTCTTATCAGTTGCTAAAGTCATTTTTGTATAAATTGAATCAATGGCATCTAATGTTGTAGCCTCTGCTTTTTTAATTTCTGACTTTCTAGTTTTCCATAATAAATAAATTGAAACAATAGAAGTAGAACCGAATAAAGCCGTTAGAATTGAGAGTATTAACTGTAATTGCATATATTTAATTTTTATTTACCAAAACCAAACCAGTTAAACCAGCTAGAACGAGGCTTGTTATAATTAAAGGGATTATTATTGTTGAGTTTCTTCTGGACTTTTTTTTTTAAATCACCCAATACATCGAATGAGCGATAATAAGCCACGTTTTTAAGACGCTCTTTAAAATTTGTCATACCACCATTAATTTTTTTGGTAATAGAAGTTATATTGTTTCCATCTGCCAAACTATTAAGTTTGCTCTTAGACCAGTACCATCCTGCTACATCTAAAGCAATGGCAAACTGTCCAACTAAATCAGGATTTGCAATAACATCTAAACCCGAAAAATCTTTGTATTGTTGATACAGCGCACGACCTGTTAATTGTATTAATCCACGACCTCGAAATTTCCAACCATCACCGGGATTAATATTACCTAAGTTCTTTTTACCCCAAGCACCACCATAAACAATATTTGCAATCGCTTCTTGATTGGCTTTTTGTTTTGCGGTTCTACCGTATTTGTTAGCTTGTTCAACTGAAATTTGATTCGTTCCAAAGGTGTCCATCAATCCTTTTGGAGTATAATTAAGGTTTTCGTGAAATCTAACAAACCCTCCAGTTTCTTCGTGAAGTTGACCTAAAAAGTGTGCAACTCTAATCGGTGTATTGATAGCGTATTTATTAAACACTTTCAAAAAAACAGTACTATTTTGGAGTAAAAAATTCATTGTAATTTGGTTTTAATTATTTGCTTTTAAAACTATTTCCAGTCAGCAAGTCTAATTTGTTTTACTTTTTTCTTTGCTAAAAGTGCCTTTTCTGTGTTTGGTCCAAATGCACCATCAGGAACTAATCCTAAACGTCTTTGAAGTTCTTTAACTTCATCACTTTTAACTATTCCCTTGTGCAGCATTCGAGTTAACACAAGACCTGTAGTGTTAAGAACTGGTTTAGGAGGCAATATTTTGCCTATAGGTTTAATAGCACTAACAGAGGCTACCCAATGCAGAGTATTAACAAATTTACCGTCTCTCTCAATTACATATCTGTATGTCCCATCAGAGCGTTTACCTACCCAAATGATTTTGCCAATTTTATCACCATATTGAATGATAGCCTGAGTTTTTCTATTGCTTGAATAATTGCCATCAGCCATTTTTTTAGCTTGATAGGTTTTAGTTCCAACAACACTATTTGCCATTACTTCCTGTCCGATTTGATAATAAAACTTATCAGCAGTAATAATAAGCGGTTCTTTCATTGGTGCTTCTACAGGTACGCTAACAATTGGAGGCGTTGCAGTTGAAGGCAACTTTACTGGAGGCGTATTTGTTACATCTTCATAAGTTGTATCAATTGTCTCTTGCTGTGTATTATCTTGATTTGCATTTGCTTTTTTATAGTACCAAAAACCAACTCCAGCAACTAGAAGTGCTAAACCGCCACCTACGTATATTTTATCTTCTTTTGTCATTATAGATATTTTTTAAACTTTTCTTTCAATAGTAAATAATCCGATGTACTCATTTCTTCTTTCAACCATACTTTTAATGGTTGTTTTGTCAAAAACAAACCAAAAGGCGTTGAATCACTTCCTGTAACAGTATTGTAAGAACGCAAACCAAAGGCTTTGACTACTTGAGCAAATTGCGATTGAGAAAGCCCTGTAAATGCAGTTAAAATGATTTGATTTTTATCTCCATTTGTCCAATTAACCACACGCATAACTTCGTGAATATCATTTGCTATTTGCTTGGGGTCAAAACTCGGGTCTGTTGCTCCTGGATCATCTAAGTATTTTGGGTTATTTGAACCTTTTGAATTTCCTTTAGTAATTGCTAAAACTCCAAAAATTGTTCCTACTACTAATCCAGCTCCTGCTATTATTTTTGGTATATTCTTATTCATATTAAAAACTATTAGGCACTAATAATCGCAATCTTAACAACTCCCCAGAGTTAAATTGGTCGGTGAACCACTCTATTAAATTCATTCTTTGAAAAACATCATCAATTCCTTTTCTGCCTCCAAATTCATTGTAAACCTTTATGAAATCATTGTGAGACAATCCTTTTAAGTTCTGAACTACGATGTTAAAACCGTTCCCAATGCCGTACATAGCTTTATAAATTGCATCTGCTTTGGCTTTTGCGACTGTACTGGAGATAGTTGCAGGACGGTAGCGTAAATCATAACTTTTAGCTGAAAATCGATTTACAAAAACCTTATACCCAACATAACCAGTACCAACAATTACAGTCAACCAAAACAAGTTTTTCGCAATTGAACGAGTTGTTGCTATAGTTTCATTAGCATTATTAAGAGCATCGCCTATAGCTTTTTGTCCCTGTGGACTACTTGCGACTGCTGAAATTACTGCGGGATTCTTTAGACCTTTTTTCATATTCTTTTCATTTGGCTTTTACTTTTAAGAGTATTCCCAAGTTTCCATTTATTGATTTCTTCCAAATTTCTTACAAGAATAGAGGCAGGAGGTCAGAGACGCTACATATTCTATCTATACTCTTTTTTGATACTCTCCATCCACTTGACTTTTGTTCTTACAGCAGATTAACTCCACTCTCTTAAAAATAAAACCTGTACTAATTAGTTTTTCGGTTGCTGTTAAGATGAAGCAAAAACAGCAACCTACTTAAACTACATCACCATCGATTCAATCATCTCCCAATTTTCTTTAAAAAACGTTAAGCCGTTTTTTGACTTCTTTATTTTTATCAATTTATCTAAGGTATCTTCATCTAAATCGGCTAATTGTTGCACTTGATTTTTGATTTTTGCTACTTTAAACGGATTTGTTTCTTTTACTGTTATTTCTATTTTACTAGCCATTTGGTGTTACGATTTTGTGGATTACTAAAAAATTATAAAATTGAGTTGCAAAAGTTTCATCGCCTTGATTAATCTTATCGACTAGAGACAACAAAATTTCGTTAGTGCTTTCGTCCCCATTTTTCACAATGTCAATTAACCTGGATTGTTCTTGAGTATAGTCTTCAAATTCTACATCTTCAACCGAACCAGCCAAACCGCTAGGAGGAACTGGAACTTTAAAACCTAATCCGTTGAGAATACCCGGAACTTCTTTTACAGCCGTCATAATCATTTTATTTCGGGCATCGTTGTTTTCTTTGGTGTACTTTCGCTGTAAGGCTTCTTCTTTAAGTCTTTCGTTTTCTAGCTTGGTTGTTTTGAGTTCACTCTTAACTTCCTTTAATTCTTCTTTAACTTCATCCAGCTTGCTAGCTTTAGTATGTAGATTAATCATATCAGGCATACTAAGACCCATACCTAAACCCATTGCAGAATTTTTGTCTTTCTTTTTCTTTTTCTTCTTAGACTTAATTTTTTCCATAACGAGTGTATTAGTTTCTTTTGGCTTTACTTCAGGCGCAATTGTAAATTCTTTACCTATGTATTTGAAAGAATTTCCACTTTTACGTTTTTCGTTTATAGTCAAATTTTCGTGTCCAGATTCCAAAAGACTTTCAAATAAATCTTCTGCGTTTTCAAATTGTGATGCTATTTTTTGATGAGTTAAATTGCGGTGTATATATTTTTCTAAATCAATATCATATATATCTACAGCGCAAAGTTCATCGTTATTTAGCTTTACAATTAGTTGTTTAAGTTGCTTCATCTTACTTTGTATTAACTAATTTTTTTGTAAATAAGGAGTATGCTTTTGTTATAATTGTATTTTGGTTGTACGGTTGGGTCTATTTGTCTAGGACTTGGTAAAACAACAGCTTGTTTTTTCGGAATTTTAATTTCAAACTCAATAAACTCTACATTTAAAGTAACATCTGAATAAGTTCCATCAGGAACTACTAAAATTTCTTTTTGAGCTGGATAAATAGGTTTCCCATTAATAATAACGGTGCAATTACCACTATTATAAACAGCTAATGAAGTAATACCTGTTAAGGGTATTACTTGATTATTTCTGTAAGGTGTGGTTATGAAACTGCTTTTTATCATTATCTAACGTTTGTATCAAATAAAAATGTAACTGAAACAATTGCATCTACATTGTCATCATCTTGACCTGATACTGTGGATGTCATTGTTAGGCTAAACTTTCTGTTTTGTGAATCGAAGTTTAGAGGTTTGAAACTCTTTTCATATTCGCCTCCAGTTTGTCGGAAATGGTCTAAATGAATCATTGGAATAATATCAATTGAATCATCATCTTTCAATCCTAATTTGATAATTTGAGGCTTTACTTTTTCATTGCCATTAGTGTAAGCAACCATCGATTTTACAAAGCCTACAGGCAATTGAAAAACTTCCGTTACAGAGTTTACTCCTACTGGTAATTTAAGTTGTACGGTATGCTGAATTTGTCTCATCTTTTACTTTTTTTAAAAAAAGCCGTGCCTATTAAGCACGGCTTTGTTTTATTGAAAATCTAACTCTACTATTTTTTTGCTTCTGCCAAACGGAATTCTAAACGTAAGAATTGTTTAGTAGCATCAGTATTTGGTTTAACCGATACTGTTTTAGGGAACTCTAATTGAATAAAAAATTCTTCTTGAGTTCTTACCATAGCATTAGTAATTAAACCTCTGTGGTCTGCTTGTTTAAAGCCTTGAACATCAGTTAAAGGTAAATCGATAATTTTGTTATCGCCTTGAATGAAGTACAATTCAGATGCTTGAATTTCTGCTGGCAATCTATCTCCATTTTGCCAGTCTGCTTCTTGTAGCGTTCTACCTTTAGTAGTATACAATGCGCGTACACTTCTAATTGTTACGGCTCTACCCGGAGATAACATATTTCCGTCAAAATTGGTTATACCGATTTCTTTTTTCATTTTATTGTCAATCAAGTTGACAATACCACCACCAACACCACCTAAATCAACATTTAAGAAGTACGTTCTATCACTAATTTTCGTCTGTCTTGCAACAGGGTTTTTGCGTCTTTTGGACTCATCGCTAAAATCTACAATTGCAGTTTTCAAAGCGGAATTTAATACAGGCTTTCCCATGTCTTCCTAATTTTTATAATTTATATTTGTGTTACTTTAGTAACTAAAGTTTTCTTCTTCGGAGATTCCTAGTCCATCGTCTTCGTAAACACCTAAACCATCGTCATCATAACCACCTAGTCCGTCGTCTTCGTAAACTCCTAAACCATCGTCATCATAACCACCTAGTCCGTCGTCTTCGTAAACTCCTAAACCATCGTCATCATAACCGTTTAGTCCGTCATCTTCGTAAACTCCTAAACCATCGTCATCATAACCGTTTAGTCCATCTTGAACATAGTTCCCTGCTGGGTCAATGTAACCGCCTAAACCGTCTTCGTGATAGTTTCCTAGAGCATCAAAATAACCATTCAATCCGCCTGATGCTCCCGAAAGACCTCCAGCTTTTTGAAGAAATTGACCCCATTTTGAAGTAGGATTGATTTTACTTGCAACCGATTCTAAAGAGAATACACCTTTTACGGCTTCTAATCCTTGAGCAACTGCAACACCTAATCCAGCGCCTCCCATCATTGCTGATTTGTTAGTATTTCCACTTGTGGTAAAAGCTACATAACCGCCTAAACCTGCAAGAATTACATTAATACCAATTTTTACAGGCGTTGATGTAGTAATCAAACCTGTTAAGCCTCTTGATGTTGCTCCTGCAACAACGGCTGTACCTATTGCTAAACCTTTTTTATTCATTTTGCTTTTTTTTGTTATTTACTTACTGCATAAATCAAACCTCCTGCTAACAAAACTCCTGCTCCAATCATTACTGGACTAATAGCAGTTTTAGTGGTATCGTCTGTTTTTCCACTTCCTGCTGGTAGGTCTGAACTTGCACCTTTAGCAGTATCTTCTAATTGATTCTTAACCTCTTCTTTCAAGTTTTCCGCTGGAATATCTTTAAGTTTTGAGATTGTCTCAACTTGTTCTTTTGTTGGTGTATTTGTAACTTCTGGATCAACACCTTTAACTTCCGCAATTGTTTGAGCCTGTGCTGGAGTTAACTGTCTAGGATTAGATACTGGAGCATCTGTGACCATTGGAGCGTTAGCTTGAACAACATTCGGTTGATTAGCTGTAGCCTCGTTAAATTCCTGTGGAGTTAAAACATTTGGAGTTGTTGGGTCTTGGTCTTGAGCAACCGCAACTTGTTCAACAAATTGAGCCTCGTTTGCTTTTAGAGCAATACCTTGTTTAACTTTATTGAGTACAATTTGACCTACTTGCGTATTCAATAACCCTTTAGCTTTAACAGCTAATTTTCCAATTTTAGCTAACTTGGATAATTTTCCAGCTTTCGACGCTAATTTTGCTAGTTTTCCAGCTTTTAAAATTTTTGAGCCAACGCCAACGGCTTGACCACCCGGAACAAAGTTTGCAGCAAAAGTGCCAACCTTGATTGCATTTTTAAGATTCACGTTTTTAAGGCGAATATTCTTTTTAGCAATTTGTGCAACTGGAATTTTAATTTTAGGGAATTTCAACCTAAACTTATTTAGTCCAGCGTTTAAACCGTCATCATCATAACCGTTTAATCCGTCATTTTCATTTAGTATAAACATATCTTAATTTTTACTTTTTACATAAATGGAAAAATCTTACTGGTACTACCTGCTGATTTTTTACCTTTTTTTGGTTCTTTCTTTGAGGTTTCCTTTTTAGCAGTAGTTTTTTTCTTTTTTCCTACTCCATTAAGTCCTACGTGTGGCAAATTATCTTCCATGAATACATCTTTTTTTACTGTGTAAATTGGTTCTTTGTTACTCAAAATTGTACCGTCAATTACATAATGTCCTTTTGATAAACTTCCAGTTTCTTGGTCGATTGGCACAACAACGTAAACGTGTGTGAACTTTTCGGGATTAAAAGACGGCTGTCTTATCTGTCTTATGTAATGTTTTATACCTAAATTGGCTAGAATGGAACTAGCAAAAACCGAATAACTTTTACAGTCAATTCCTGTCTTACGATTTTTCCAACTATTTGAAGGACTTCTAATGTATTGTACCGTTCCATCTGCTTGATATTGAATATTACCAAATAGAAAAGAGTGTATTTTTTTAGTCGTTTCTTCAAGATTTTCACCTAAAAGGACTTTTGAAAGTTTAGCAACTTGCCAGTAGAAATTGATTACCCAAAATTTCATTACCGATACAGAATAAAAGGTATTTCCTTTTTTTAACTGTTTTTGCTCGTTATTTGGTTTTTCAATTAGATTGTCAAATTGGCTACTTTCTTTAATAGGTCTTTTTAATGCTTTGTTGATTTCATCCTTTGTCATTTTAGTTCTTGTAACTTGTGATGACAAATGTTTTACAAAAAAAAACCACGCTTAGCAGTAAGCGTGGGTATTGGTTAGATTTCGTTAGATTTCGTTTGTATTGATGTGTATTAATGAGTATTGCAATTGAGTTGCAATTGAGTTGCAATTCAGTTGCAATTCAATTGCAATTTAGTTCAAATTGGATTGCAATTGTTATTCTACAATATCATACTGGCTATTAAATGCTTCAAAACCATCATTGAATAACTGACTATGGTATTTTGATGCTATAATAATACTTCCTTTTTTAGCTTGCTTTTTATTCCAATGGGAAAGAATATGTTTTGCAAGTAATAATTCATCCTTAGTCTCGATAATAGTAAAAGTTTCAATTGTTTTAGAATGGTCTTTTACCAAAATAAAAGTTTTGTCTTGACTAATCTCTAAATAAGTGGTTTTTGAAATGGTTAAATTAAATCCACTTTTAGACTTTAAATTTTTATCTATAAGAACTGAAAACTTTTCTTCATCACAACAAATAAAATCTCCAATTTCAATTTTACCTTCAAATATTGGATTTAACTTTTGCAATTCTTCAATATTGCTTTGCGAAACTTCTGTTAGTACTTCTAATCTAGTTTCATACTTTTTAATACATTTTTTAAATTGTGCCATTGGTTTTGTTTTAAAATTATTTTTTCCCTTTTGGGGTTGTTTTTTCCCTTTTGGGGAATTAATCATTATCGTCAATAAAATATCCTTTTGGAGTTCCGTAAGTTCCCACATATTCCATAAATTCGGGATGCTCTATTTTCTTGATGTGAATTGAAATACCTTTCTCTTTAAGAATTTCATTGATTTGGTCAATTATTCTTTTTTGCGGTTTTTGGTCGATGTACATTGTTACCAGTTCGTCTTTTGTAACTGAATAAGGAAGAGGTTTTTTTACTGCCATTGTCTTGTTGTATTGGTTATAGTTTGCGTTTTAGGTCTGTTATTTGAAATTGTATTGTGAAAAATCTATTTTCCAACTGCTTTAAAATTCTGTTTTTACCAGAAAGTATAAAATCAATAAATTGCAACGGAATTGAAATAAAACTTAAAATTGCAATTGCGATAAGTACTACTTGTTTTAAAAATATTGTGATTTGCTTTTTCATATCATTTGGTTTAGTCGGTTTAACAAATAGTTTTTCTCGAGTACAGGCAAATTTTTAAATTTCTCTACCAATCGGTCGCCTTTTCTTTTTATCTGTTGCCTATTCCAGCAGGAACTACCTAGATAGTCATAGCATTGCAATTCTGTTGGTTTGTTATAGTTCATATACAAACACTCTATTGATGTTTTACGATTGTAGCGTATCTTTATTTCTACTTTATTCCAGTTGGTTAGCATTGTATCATACAATTCACACTTTGGGTGTATTATCATACAATTGCAATTCAATTGCAATGCTTCATTTAATAGCTGTACGTGATCACTTTGCGACATTTCATATTTATATAGTTCTTTGTCAGTTCGGGTGTCAAGTAAGTAAGGAGGGTCAAGAAATAGAAATACATCTTTTTTATCGACAAACATTAAAGTTTTATCCTCGTTTGTTATTTTCAAAGTTTGAATTGCATCGAAATTGGTTACAGTTGCATTAGTGAATTTTTGTTGCAATAATTTCTGTACTTCAGAATCAATATCGTTTAATCTTACTTCGACAGCTGGTACAGTTATTAATGACAAAATTGATGCGCTACCAGCAAACAACTCATAATAAACTTTATGAGCAGGAATATTATTAATGATTTTTTGGTACACACCATCAATCTTTTTGTGTCCTTTGTAATTGTCTAAATTTTTCATATCTAATCTAGTAATAATTCGGATGCTTTGACCATCTCTAAATTGTCCGCTCCAGCTTCTTTAATAAACATTTCTGCCTTTTCCTTTTCCCAAATACACGCTCCAATTTTGCTGTGCTTAACTACATAATTTGCCTCCATAAATTTGAAAGTGTTTTCTATATGTACAAAACTTTCTTTATTATCTGATAGTCTTATAAAATATAATTCGTTTAGATTTTTTGTCATAATATTGTTATTTTGAGTAAAATTTGATTATAAGGCGTTTTCTTATCTTGAATGTATAAATTTGTTTCTGACCTTGTAAAACTTCGTTAAACAGCTTTATTTTAAGTTTTTCATCTTTTATATAGTTTATACACTTGTTTGCACTCGTTAATTTTGTCTTTTTCCAGTCCGGCTCTTTAACTTGGATTATGAAATTTTTATTAATTATTGCATTGATCGGGATGTTAGATTTTAATGCCATAGTCTCAAATTATAAATTCCAATTCTCCAACAATTAACCAAATACAGCCTACTCTGTTTTCTAATTTTGGAGTAACACCTTTATTTATTTGCTCCAACATTAAGTTTAATTTATCTACGTCTTTTCTCATTAAAGCAATGAAAGTAACGTTGTCAATTTCTGAATGAATAACTGGAGATATTTTTTTTAAAATCTTTCGGACAAACTTTGATTTAGTTTCAATGTCTTGTTTTGAATTTAATTTTAATTCAGGCAATGAAATACTACCAAATTCATCAACGATACATTTTTCAACTATAATTTTGCCGTCTTTTGTTCCAATTACAATTGGCTCAATATCATTTGAACCTTTAGCTAATTGGCTTAATAAAGTAGTCAGATATTCAATTGATTTTTCTTTTTGAACTTCAACATTAAATTGACCTTTTACAATTGCTTCTTTTGAATTACCTTTTAAATCACTCATAATTATTGTTTTAAAATTTTAACTGTGTTTTCAATTCCAACTTTATTGAATGTTGAGAAAATTGCAATGTGATTTCTTTTAACATCATCAGATTTGACGTATTCTATAGCCGATTTTAAAGAATTGACTTCAAATTGAGCAATGATTGTGTAGCCGTATTTTATTGTTAAAATTCCCATAGCTTTAATTTAATTTGAGCGTGAAAACAACTCTTGTTTCAATTGCTCGGTTATAAGGTACATTACTGCATTTTCTAAAGAACCTATTCTGTATTTCTGTGTGTTGTAAACTTTAATTATTAAAGCCGATTCACTAACTGAAAATGATATACTTTTTGGCTTTTTGTGTTTCTCAATAATATTTCTTAATCTAAAATTCAATTTCGATATAGTTTCTAGCAGTATAAAAGCATCTAAAAAATTAATTTCATTGGTTTTTTCATCAATGTAAGTTGCAAATTGTAGCAGTTCAGATTGTAACAATTCAAAATTATAGTCCTTTTTTATCTTTACTTTTATACTAGAATAATTCATAATGTTGCAGTTCCTATTAAATTTCCTTTTTCGTAAAATTGAATTACATTTATTGTTGGTCTAATCGTGGGATTTTTTTCTAAATAATTGTTAAACCGTCCCAGCATCTTTTTACAAATAGTCTCCGTTTCTTTACCATCTTTGTCTATTATTGACCACCACGTTAACGGCTTATGTTTTCCACTTCTTAAAACATACATTTTGATTCTTGAAATATTTTTATCAAATACTGGCATCTGTGTTTTTTAGATTGTCAATTTTCTTTTGTTTGTACTCAATAATTCGTTTCAATCTTTCAATTTCTTTCTTCTGATCCAGATAACCATCGAGAGCAAAAAATAAAATATTGGGAACGGTTTTAAGTACTTTTTCTTGTTGCTCAACTTGTTCCAGTTGTTTGCGCTGTTTTGGCGTAAAACTTCGTATGTATGTGCTATTTTTTATCATCTGCTATTGATTTGTAGATTTTTTAAGGTCAAAACTCTAATGCGCTCCAGCTTATTTTGTATTCTTCTTCAATTGCAATTGATTTTTGATTGATTTTTAAATACCTAGATTCAATCAATTCGGGCAATTTCTGTGAAAAATTAGCAGGTAAATTTTTATCGACATAGTCGTAAAGTTGTGTAAGCGTTATTTTATTCTTGAAAAATCGGTTAAGATGCAACTCCATTTTTTTGTTATGATTGGTTTCAATACTTCGTTTTTTGCCGTCTAATGCTTGTTTTGCCTGTAGGGCATCGTACTTTTCAATTTCTCTTTTTTGCTCGTGCCATTTTTCTTTCGTGTACTCAAAACCAACTTCTTTGCTTGTTTTTCTTGTTACATCCAGGTACTGATTAGGAAACAACGGCGTAACATTCGGATTTTTTCTATACCAATTTCTTGCCCATTGAATACGCCAACGGTATTGGGTGATTTCTTCAAATAAATTTGCAGGTTGAAATTTATCTCCAGTAAACAAATTCCAGCGTTGAATACGGAAAAGTTTAATAGCATTGTACCAGCTACCAAAATACACATCGCCTTTTCTATAGATGTTCTTTTGCAATGATTTAAAAAAATCAATCATCACAATTTCAAAGTATTGCTCTCTAGTAATTGCACCACGATAGGCAACTTTATACAAAATTCGCAGGTCAATTGGTTTGTAATTGTTGAACTCGCAATTTTCTAATTGCTTAGCAAATACGCTGTCTTCAACGATAGTTTCTAAAAGGTTATTGTCAATGGTTTTTTGGAGTTGATGCGCTGGTACGTCTGAAATTGCGGTATTTTCGGGCGGTGCGCCCGCCCCAGAGTTTTCTTCCTTTTTGCGGGTTGGTGTTCCTGTGAAAATAAAATTAAAAGGCGTGACCAACGGGAACTCCTTATCAACTAGAAAGTTTTCAACTTTCTTTTCATTTTTCACTTCATTTTTAAAAGTTCTAGTTAAAGTATCATTATCATTAGGAACTATTTTCCCACTTTCAGAGGTAACACGTTGATTTTCAGAAACCACAATCTGAGAGTTATTAAGGTCTTTTATTACCAAAATATCTGAATTTATGTGTACTTCAACAGCGTGAGAAGAGTTTATAAAATGGTAATCAACAAATACACCGAACTCCTCAAGGCGTTTGCGATGGCTTAGAATGGTCTTTTTGCACAAAGACAAACTTTGTATTCCGTTGCGTTTTAACTGTGTTACACGCCACGCATTTACTTTAAACGGTTCTAAAGGTGTACGTTCTTTAAACTGAATACTCATATACCTTTGGTTTTTTTTCATTAACTGCTGGTTGTAAATGCAGATGAAATTTTGAAATACTAATTCCGCCGTTGGCTTGATGGTGATTAGCTTCTTTTTTCTTATCAAATTCCCAAATTCTGAATTGAATTTCTCTACTTGTTCGTTGTAGTCTGTAGGTGATAGTGTTTTTCGATTCTTTATAAAGGCTTCAACATTGTTTTGCATATCAAAACATAGAGCATTGTTTAATTTTCTAAAAGCAATGACATTGTTATTGTACGAGTTAATATTGTAATTTTCTTCTTTGTATGCAAAATTTTTAAGTGCTACAAACTTTCGGTAATTGTCCATCGTTTGTGCAAATGCTTCTTCAATAATTGCAGGATAAACGGCAAAAATTCGTTTATCATTCTCTTTTTCTTCTACAGGCTTTAAATTTTCGACTGTTAAAGAAGTTGCAATATTGGTCTTTAACTTGGATTCTTCGGGCGTTTCTATACCGAATAAATTCCTTGCTAGATTAAAATAATCTTTACTTTCAATTTCAAATTTCTCTCTTCTCATAATTTTAAAGATTTAACCCATCGCAACGGCACGCATTGTGCCGTTACACTAGGGAATAATCGCATAAATGCGGTATTGGTATTATTAAATTGCAATTCAATTGCAATTGAGTTGCAATGCAATTGCAATGCTACTCTATACTTTGTTTTTTCTTATTCTTACTAAATTGTTTTGCTAGTAACCTTTCCGTTACAGCCTCAACTGTCCATCTACTATCCAACTTATTCTTTGCCTTTTTTGGCTTTGGTTCTGCTTTACCAAACTCCTTATCAATACAAATAGCTAGTTCTTTCAATTCCGTTTCCGAAAGAAAGATTTTAGCGTTATTGAATATTGATAATACTTTTGGGTTCATTTGGATCTAGTACAGTTATTTTGTTGGCAATAAATTTTCGATTTCTTGAAGTGTATAATCTTCAACAACAGACTTAAAATGCTCATACTTGTAAGCCTCTGTTAAACCGTTTGGTTTAACAACTGTATATCCTTTTGATTTGATAAAGTCTAAAATCTCATCAAAATCAATGTCTTTAAAATCAATCCAAATCGTCTGATTAACTGAAAATTCACTCATAATTATTAAGCATTAAAAAAATTAAATCCTATGTATTTTGTGTATGCTGGTGGAATTGCTTCCGCTAGTTCTTTGTTAGTTGTCATCCAATGAATGTCCATTGCATTGCTCCAAACTTCCATTATGTTGTTACCCTCAACTTTAAACCGTTCGCCGTTTTTAACTTTTAGTTGACCATTGCCAACACACATTGCGTAATCTCCTTTTTTAACCGTTCCTAATCGTTTGGGTCTTAATGGTTGCATCATAAACCAATTATTCAACTCAAATTTTCTTGAACGCAACACCTTTAATTTGAACATATCTCCGTTTAAAACAATATCTTTTCTTATCGGAGCTTGCAATACATTTTCAATCACACTAGGCGTTTTAATACTTTGTAGAAATTCTTGAATTTCTATAAGAATATTTGAATATTCTTTTTCAGGATTTTTTGCTTTTGCAACCGCCGTCGAATTACTATATAATTGGCACGGAGGCGATGCGTGAATGTGCGTGTACTTTTTATGATGCTTCTTTAAATAAGCGACTGCATCGGTTTGAATAAAATTGTACGGATAGTTTGGCTGTGGTTCAATGTCAATCCCGGTGATTTCAATTTCGTAGCCTAGTTCTTTAGCGGCTTGAAAATAACCAACGGAGCAACCTCCAGCTTTACAGCACAAATCCAATAATTTTATTTTCTTAACCAGATCGGAAGAGC
>JAIEMH010000249.1 GCA_019752245.1 Flavobacteriaceae bacterium | reverse complement strand
TGCCATTCCAAAATTTCTGTACTGACGTGTCTTGGTATTGAAGCCTTTTTGTTGACCAATAACCATAAACGATTGTCCGTCAATTTTACCTAAACCACCAACCATGGCTTTGTCATCTTTGAAACCTCTGTCTCCAAAAAGTTCCAAAAAAGTATCGCCGCACAAAGCATTGATATGATCCATTGTATAAGGTCTGTTTGGATGACGCGATAATTGCACACGTTGCCAAGCAGTTAGGTTTTTGTATATTTTACGTTTAGTTTCGTCTAATTTTTTTTCAATTTGTTTGCAAGTATTGGTAACATCAACGTCTGATTCTTGACCAATTATTTGACATTTGTCTAACTGGTCTTCCAATTCTTTTATAGGAAGTTCAAAATCTAAATATTCCATAGGATTTGTACGATTAATTAAAATTCGAACTACAAAGATAAAATTTTAAATGTTCTGTAAAAGTAATTTTACACGATAAGTTTTAAACAAACAGCTAAGTTGCTTTTGCTCTGCTTTTTATAATTCCGTTTAAAATCACTGTAATCAAAATTATTAGTGCTCCAACATAAAAAGCTGGACTCATTTGCTCTTTATCTTTAAAAATTAAAACCGCTAGAATGATTCCGTAAATGGGTTCAAGATTTATTGTTAGCATCACTGTGTATGGGGTCAAAAACTTCATTACTGCCGTAGAAGCTATAAACGCATAAGCAGTACAAACAGAACTCAAAATAAGCAAATAAACAAAATCAGAAGTTGTTAATTGAAAAAAATCGGCATTGAAACTATTTGTAAACAATAAGAAAACAGAAAAAAACAATACGCCACCAGAAAGCTCATAGAAAGAAATAACTGTTGGATCATACTCTTTCACAAATTTACTATTGATAACTGCAAAGGAAGCCGATAAAAAAGCCGATGTCAAAGCAAGAAGGATACCTTCTGTATAATGACCTTCTACATTAAAGATAATTGAAAGTCCGAAAACAACAATTAATCCGAAGAAAATTTCATACCAAACAATCTTCTTTCCAAAGAAAATAGGCTCAATTAATGAAGTGAAAAAAGCTCCTGTAGACAAACAAGCCAAAGTTATAGAAACATTAGAAACCTTTATAGCTCTAAAAAAAGTAAACCAATGTAGTGCAATAATAAGTCCAGCAACTAGAAATTTCAAAATTACTTTTTTGGATATAGCGATTGGAATTTTCTTAATTCTGATATAAACAAAAATAAAAACTACTGCAAATAACATTCTAAACCAAACCAACGGCAAAGCATCAAGCGTTATTAATCTTCCTAAAATAGCAGTGAAACCCCAAATGAAAACTATCAGATGAAGATGAAGGTAACTTTTAGAATTATCGCTTAGCATTCCGTAGAAGATATATGGCTAAAATTCCGAAAACTATATTGGGTATCCAAACAGCAATAATTGGCGGAGCACTTGATTTTTCAGCAAGAACTCCAAAAACCTTATCCAGAAAGACAAAGGCAAAAGCCAATAAAATACCAATAGCAAGATTGATTCCCATTCCGCCACGACGTTTCATAGAAGAAACAGCAACAGCAATAATGGTCAATATAAATGCCGATATGGGAATGCTGTACTTTTTATACAAAACAACCAAATAAACATTGATATTGGTTGAACCTCTTTCTTTTTCTTTTTCGATAAACTTAATTAAATCAAAATAAGATAAAGTTTCTGCAATGTAAACAACTGGTGTTAAATCTTCTAAATCAAATTTAAAAACAGTATCTTTCTTGACAGATGTTTCAATAATATCGCCAAACTCTCCTACTTTTCTTTTCTTAAAATCAAACAAAGAATAGGTGCTGTCTTTTTCATTAAACTTAATTCTATTAGCTGTTATTTTATATTTTAACTTATCTTTTTCAAATTTTTCCATAGAAAAATTGAAAGCCATTTTTGAAATAGAATTAAAACTGCTTACATAAATATATTCATCAGCGCTAATTTGTCTGTAAACATCACTATTGTCACGTTTTTCGTTTACACCATTACCTATTAAATAATCATACCTAAAATTTTTAAAACCTTCACTAGCCCTTGGAACTAGAAAAAATCCCATTATCAAAGCAAAGATGGAGACAAATGTTGCTCCAATAATATAAGGTCTTAAAAATCTAGTAAATGAAATTCCCGAACTTAAAATTGCAATAACCTCAGTATTATTGGCAAGTTTTGAAGTAAACCAAATGATAGATAAAAATAGAAATATTGGAAAAAGCAGGTTTGCAAAATAAATTGTAAAATCAACATAATACATTGCAATAGCTTTGAAAGGAACTTTGTTCTCAATCATTTTATTGACTTTTTCAGAAACATCAATGGTAATTCCAATAGGAATAAACATCAACAACATTACTGAAAATGTGGCCAAATAGCGTTTTAAAATGTATTTATCTATTATTGTTAGCATACTTTTTTAGTTGTTTAAGCCGGTTTAATGTTGTTGTAATACTCAAGAACTTTTAAACTCATAAACTTTTAAACCATTAAACTTTCTATAATCGTTGGCTCATTTGTTTTACCATCATTTCTTTCCAAACTCTGAAATCTCCAGCTAAAATATGTTTTCTAGCTTCACGAACCAACCACATGTAAAAACCTAAATTATGTATTGTCGCTATTTGCTTACCAAGATACTCATTGGCAGCAAACAAGTGACGTAAATATGCTTTAGTGTATTCTGTATCAACAAATGTGATTCCCATTTCATCAATTGGAGAAAAATCGGCTTCCCACTTTTTGTTTTTTATGTTAATTGTACCGTTAGCTGTAAATAACATTCCATTTCTGGCATTACGAGTTGGCATCACACAATCAAACATATCCACACCAAGCGCAATATTTTCTAGAATATTAATTGGTGTACCAACACCCATCAAGTAACGTGGTTTTTCTTCTGGAAGAATATCACAAACAACTTCAGTCATTGCATACATTTCTTCTGCTGGCTCACCTACTGACAATCCACCAATTGCATTTCCAACTTGATTAGAATTGGCAATATACTCGGCACTTTGCATTCTCAAATCTTTATAAGTACTTCCCTGAACTATTGGAAAAAATGCTTGATCATAACCATATTTTACAGGAACTTTATCTAAATGATTGATACATCTATCCAACCAACGATGTGTCATTTTCATAGAACGTTGCGCATATCGATAATCACACGGATAAGGTGTACATTCGTCAAAAGCCATGATAATATCGGCACCAATTGTACGCTGAATTTCCATCACATTTTCGGGTGTAAAAAAATGATACGATCCGTCAATATGTGATTTAAATTTTACTCCTTCTTCCTTAATTTTTCTATTTGCCGAAAGAGAATATACTTGATATCCACCAGAATCGGTTAAAATATTTCTATCCCAATTCATAAATTTATGCAATCCACCAGCTTTTTCAAGAATTTCTGTTTGTGGACGCAAATATAAATGATAGGTATTGCCAAGAATAATATCAGGATTAATTTCCTCTTTTAATTCGCGCTGGTGCACTCCTTTTACAGAAGCAACAGTTCCAACAGGCATAAAAATAGGTGTTTCAATAACACCATGATCGGTAGTTATTTTTCCAGCTCGGGCTTTAGAATTTGGGTCTTTTTGTAATAAATCGAATTTCATAAAAATAATTGAAGCGACAAAGATATTATAATTATGAAATTAAGATTATGAAATACTGTTTTTTAATAAGTATTTATGATTTAAAAAAAAAAACTAGCAATCAAAAAAATGACTGCTAGCTTCTAATAATAAAAAAAATGTTCTTTTTATTTTACATTTATTTTAGCCGCTAATGAATCTTCTAAAACCTGTTCAATAGCAACCTTAAACTCTTTGAAATTGTTTCTTTTCAACAAATACCTAACGCCCATATTATTATAATTTTTTACTAATTTTTTTGGATAGGCACCCGAAATCATTACAATTGGAATATCAAGTAATTTTTCATCTTTTCTAATAATTTCTAGTATTTCTTCACCATTTAAAACTGGCATGTGAATATCTAAGATAATAATTGCAGGTCGTTCATCTTCATTATCAAGCATTCGTAACATTTGTTTTCCATCAAGAAATACTGTAACTTGATATCCTAAATCATCTCCAATTTCTTTAAAGAATCCTAAATCATCTAAATCGTCGTCTAAATAAAATATTTTTTTTGAATTTTCCATAGCGTGTAACTTTATGATTGTAAAATTATCTAAGATGACTAGCACTTATTTTACACAATAATTCTTCAATGTTATATAATTTAAAGATTAAGAGTATTAATAACTTATAACAAAATCTTTTGCCCTACCAAAAAAATAAAATTACTTTTGCACCATTATAATTTATAACTACATAAAATGTCTAACATTCAACAACTACAAGATTTTACAACACAAGTACGAAGAGACATTCTTCGCATGGTTCATGCCGTAAATTCAGGTCATCCAGGAGGTTCTCTTGGTTGCGCAGAATTTTTAGTGGCACTTTACCAAGACATCATGAAACGCAACGAAGGATTTGACATGAACGGTACAAATGAAGATGTATTCTTCTTATCAAACGGTCATATCTCTCCAGTTTTTTACAGCGTTTTAGCAAGAAGCGGCTATTTTCCAGTTTCAGAATTAGCTACATTCAGAAAATTAAATACACGTTTGCAAGGCCATCCAACAACTCACGAAGGTTTACCTGGTGTAAGAGTTGCTTCAGGTTCATTAGGACAAGGACTATCTGTTGCAATTGGCGCTGCTCAAGCAAAAAAATTGAACAATGACTCTAATTTAGTATTTGCTCTTACTGGTGATGGTGAATTGCAAGAAGGTCAAAACTGGGAAGCGATTATGTATGCTTCAGCAAAAAATGTAGATAATTTAATCGCAACTGTTGATTACAATGGTCAACAAATTGACGGTTCTACCAAAGACGTTTTAAACATGGGCAACTTGAAAGCTAAATTTGAAGCTTTCGATTGGGATGTCTTAGAAATTACTGAAGGAAATAACATTGAAGCAATTATCACGGGTATGAACGAAGCTAAATCAAGAACTGGTAAAGGAAAACCAGTTTGTGTAATTCTTCATACAGAAATGGGTAATGGTGTAGATTTTATGATGCATACTCATGCTTGGCATGGAAAAGCACCAAGTGACGAACAATTAGCAAATGCATTAGGACAAAACGCAGCAACTTTAGGAGACTACTAGAATTATGAAAAAATATACAAACACAGGAAGTAAAGATACACGTTCAGGATTCGGCGCAGGAATGACCGAACTAGGACAAAAAAATGAAAATGTTGTTGCACTTTGCGCTGATTTAATTGGTTCGTTAAAGTTTGACGATTTCAAAAAAAATCATCCAGAGCGCTTTTTCCAAATTGGAATTGCAGAAGCTAACATGATTGGAATTGCAGCTGGATTAACAATTGGCGGCAAAATTCCATTTACAGGAACATTCGCTAACTTTTCTACAGGAAGAGTTTATGATCAAATTCGTCAATCGGTTGCCTATTCTGATAAAAATGTAAAAATTTGTGCTTCTCACGCAGGTTTAACTCTTGGTGAAGATGGTGCAACACACCAAATATTAGAAGATATTGGATTGATGAAAATGTTGCCAGGAATGACGGTAATCAACACTTGCGATTACAATCAAACAAAAGCAGCAACATTAGCTTTAGCAGATCATCATGGACCAGCTTATTTGCGTTTTGGACGCCCAGTTGTACCAAATTTTATGCCAGCTGACGAACCTTTCGTAATTGGAAAAGCTATCCTATTAAACGAAGGAACCGATGTAACCATTATCGCTACAGGTCATTTAGTTTGGGAAGCATTAATTGCAGCAGAAGCATTAGAAGCAAAAGGAATTTCGGCTGAAGTAATCAACATTCACACCATTAAACCTTTGGATGAAGAAGCAATTCTAAAATCAGTGGCTAAAACAGGTTGTATAGTTACAGCTGAAGAACATAATATTCTAGGCGGTTTGGGAGAAAGTGTTGCTAGAACATTAGCATTAAATAATCCAACACCACAAGAATTTGTTGCCGTTCAAGATTCATTTGGTGAAAGCGGAACTCCTGAACAATTAATGGAGAAATACAAACTTAATAACGAAGCTATTGTTGAAGCAGTAGAAAGAGTAATTAAGAGAAAATAATATCTTTAAGTAATAAATATCAAATCCGTCTAGTTTTTTTAATTAGACGGATTTTTTTTATGGATTTAATACAAATAAAAAAACCATCACATTACTGTGATGGTTTTACGAAGAGCCGGCGGAGGGACTCGAACCCACGACCTGCTGATTACAAATCAGCTGCTCTAGCCAACTGAGCTACGCTGGCAATATCAATAAAAAAAGTCCGCTATTTCTAACGGACTGCAAATGTAGACATTTTATTTTTTAATCAAAATGTTTTTCATAAATTTTTTTCTTAAATATGCGTTCTTATTTTCTCTTTTCTTTTTACCAATAATCTTTCTAGTGATTCCGCAGATAACTCAACAGCTTCTTCAAATGATTTACATTGTTTTTTAACCAATAAGTCGTCTCCCGGAACATGAATTTTGATTTCTACTATTTTATTTTCTTTATCACTTGTGTTTTCTACTTTCAAAAAAACATCAGAGGCAACTATCTTATCATAATATTTCTCTAATTTATCCATTCTTTGTTGAATAAAATCGACTAGCTTTCTGTCAACTGTAAAATTTACCGCATTTACATTTACCTTCATAATATTTAAATTAATGGTTATACTTTCGAATTATTTTTGACTTCTTGGATGGGCATTTCCATATACCTTTTTAAGTTCTGATAAACTATTATGCGTATACACTTGTGTTGACGCCAAACTTGAATGTCCTAATAACTCTTTTACTGAGTTTAAATCTGCTCCATTATTAAGCAAATGAGTCGCGAACGTATGTCGTAATATATGCGGACTCTTTTTTACCTTCTCGGAGACATTACTAAAGTAATAATTTATTAAACGATAAACAAAGGAATCATTCAATTTAACGCCTTTTAACATTAAAAAAAAATATTCATTATCTATAACACGCTCTAATTGAGCTGCTTCCGATAAATACAATTTAATTTGTTTTGAAATAATTGGCAAAATTGGAAGAATTCGCTCTTTATTTCTTTTTCCTAATACTTTTAATGTATTATTTGACAAATCAACGTTTTGTGATTTTAAATTAATTAGTTCTGTCCTTCTTATTCCAGTTGTATAAAATAGGTCTATTATTAATTTATCCCTTACACCATCAAATCCATCAGGATATTTTATATTATTTAAGACATTATCTAATTCTTTTTCCGAAAAAGGTATTTGAAGTTTTTTAGGAGTTTTTAAAGACTTGTGTTTTAACAAAGGACTGCTTTGAATTTGTTTAATCTTTAATAAGAATTTATAAAATGATTTTAGAGAGGACACTTTTCTATTAACCGAACTGTTAGAAATACCATTATCAACCATTGAAACTATCCAGCTTCTTATAATACTATAATTTACATCTTCTAAATTTTCTTGATCAAAATTATTCTTAAGAAACTCTTGAAAAAAAAGCAAATCATTTACATAAGCATTAACTGTATGCAATGAATAGTTTTTTTCTAGTTGTAAGTAATCTTGAAAAGCTATAAGATTATTCATTGCTTTAAATAATTAACATAAAGATTGAGTTTGATGCTTGACGCCATTAAATTAAGACATAAAAAAAATCGTTAGTAACAAAGTTAAGAAACTTTAATTACTAACGATTAGTATCTTTTGAAAAATTAAGTATTAATTTTCTAAACCGTCTTTCATGTTTTGAATGTAAGCCGCTTTTTGGAATTTCATTCTATTAGATACAGAAGGTTTGATGAAAGCTTGACGTGCACGTAACTGGCGAACAGTTCCTGTTTTATCAAATTTTCTTTTATAGCGCTTTAATGCTCTATCGATATTTTCTCCGTCTTTAATTGGTATAATTAACATAATATAGACACCTCCTCTCGTTAAGGGTGCAAAAGTAGTAATTATTTTGAATTATGAATTATGAATCATGAATTATTTCACAGCTGGCTGATAATTTTGTTTGTCAATTATCATTTTTGACAAAATCTCTCTCAAAATTTCAGAAGTACCTCCACCAATTGGACCTAAACGACTATCTCTCAATAATCGCGCTAATGGGTATTCTTCCATATAGCCATAACCACCCAACATTTGTAAACAACTATAAATAGTTTCGTCGGCTACTTTAGTAGATTTTAATTTAGCCATTGTAGCTTCTTTAACAACATACTCACCTTGATTTAATCTTGCTACAGCTGCATAATTGAAAACTTTACAATGTTCAACTTCAGTTGCATGATCAACCATTGTGTGTCTTAATGCTTGGAATCTATTGATTTTAGTACCAAATGCCTCGCGTTGCGACATGTAATCAATAGTATAGTCAATTGCATATTCAGCTCTTGCATGCGCATTTATAGCCATAATTAATCGCTCTAAAGCAAAATGTTGCATGATATAAGGAAACCCTTTTCCTTCTTCACCCATTAAATTTTCTTCTGGAATTTCTACATTATCAAATGCAATTTCAGCTGTATCGGATGCTCTCCAACCTAGTTTATCTAATTTTGTAGCTGAAATTCCTTTTAGATTAGTATCCATTAAAAAAATACTAATTCCTTTATTCCCTAAATCTGGACTAGTTTTAGCGGCCACTACATAGTAATCGGCATAAACTCCATTGGTAATAAATGTTTTGGAACCGTTAATGATATATTTATCTCCTTTTTTAATAGCAGTTGTTCTCATTCCGGCAACATCACTACCTCCAAAAGGCTCTGTAATACACAAACCACCTATTTTATCACCAGATATACTTGGCGCTAAATAATCTTGTTTAATTCTTTCGTCACCTTCAGCATTTAAGTGCGTCATTGCAAGATATGCATGTGCCCACATTGCAGCAGCGAAACCAGAAGATTTTATTTTTTGAAGTTCTTCTAAAAAGACTACAGTGTAAAACAAATCTAAGTTTAAACCACCATAAGCTTCAGGATAGTTGATACCAAAAAAGCCCATTTCACCAAATTTTTTCCAAATAAAGCGTTCTATTGTACCAGTTTTTTCCCATTTTTCAATGTGTGGTACTACTTCTTTTTGTAAAAAATCTTGTAAACTTTTTCTAAACGATTCGTGCTCTTCTGTGAAATATAATGAATTCATATGTAAATTTTATTTTAGCAGCAACCTAATATATCACTTTCTATAATATAATTTGCTTTCGCAAGAATATTAACATTGGTGATTTCATATAAATTACGCTTAATTTTTGATCTATTTTTTAGAATTCCAAATATAAGACAATTATTTTTACTTTATCAACAGGAAAAGCTTTAATATTTGCTAAATCCTCAATTTTTAAATCTCCATTCATACTTCTATAGGTAACTATATTTTTAGAAATCGGGTATTTGAAGTAAGGAAACTGTCCTAATTCCTTGATAGAAGCATTGTTGATATTGATTTTTTTAATTTGTGGAAGTGAATTGATTTTAAAATATTTATTAAGATTGGAAATAACTTCTGGCGACAAACCCCAAATTTCATTCATTTGTTCCATAGAAACAAAACCGCCGTAGGTATCTTTTTGGGCTAAAATTCTGTCAGAGATAGCATCACCAATTCCATAAACCTTCATCAAATCTTCTTTGGTAGCTTGATTGATATCTAAAACTTTCAGGGCTTCTTTCTTTGGAAACTCTTTCCAATTGGATTTTGCATAGGAATTTTGGTAATTACCTTGATTCTTTTTATTGACCCAATCTGGAAATTTGAAAAATGGAGCTATGGCATTTAAAAGCGAATCTGAAATTCCGGTAACCTTTTGAAATTCTTCTGGTGAATTGGCAAATTTTCCTTGTTTTCTAAAAGCCAGCAATCTATCTATTTCTTCTACTTTCATTCCTAGTTTATATCCTTTAAAATCGGTTATAAAATTGGGATTGAACGGATACATTTTATAACTGGCTTCGTGTTTTTGAAGTTTTAAATTATCAATTGTGCTTTGAAGTGAAAGCCAATTTTGTTCTTTTGGAGATGGTTTATGGACAGGATTGAAGTCGATAAAATAATATCCAACTTGTAAACCAATGATAATAAGAAACAAAAAGAGAATTCCTTTTTGTTGGTCTTTAGAAAAATTAAAGAAGGATTTTATGTCGTCTTTTTCTATCATTTTAAAACCATTTCAAAAATTATTACAAATCGAAAACAGATGTTCGTTTGGCTCTAACTAAATCTTTAAGTTTTATCCAGAAAGCTAGTGTAAGGTAAAAACCAAAGCCCAAACCAACAGTTACAAATGATATATAAATAAAAAATAACCTAACACTCGTGGCCCGCATACCTAGCCTATCTGCAAGTCGTGACGAAACATGAAACCCATGTTTTTCAAAAAAGTAGCGTATATTAGTTATCATCAATTATCTTTTAAAAGTTCTAATCCGACGGCACATTGTAAACATTTTTTATGGTTACAATATTCATTTTTAAGTTGCAATACTGCTTGCGATTCAAAAGCATTTTTAGATTTAATACCAAATGTAGTAAACTTTTCGATTATGGCGTTTTTCTCGGCTGGAATATTTGACAATAAATCTATTAACGATTCTGAAATTTCTTTACCTAGACTTTTGGCGTAAGCAAATTGAATTGGAATAATTGTATTTATTAAAACCAAATCTATAAATGATTTAGACAACGATTTTTCTTTTTTAGGACTTGATTTGTCAAAATTGTAATGTGTTTTCCAATAATCACTTACCGACAAATTAAAGATTTCATAGATTTCTTGAATTGAATTTGCACTTATGATTTTAGAAAATAAATTGCGATGCAAATGATATAACATTGCCAATTGTGCCAATCTTATAGTAGGAAAATTATCTGGTCGATGTTTGAAAAACTGAATTGGATCTATTGTTGGTTTTTCTAATTTGTATTTTAAAGCAATATAATCGTACCACGATTTTAATTCTTTTGGATAATTATCTTCTGCGTTTTCTGGAAGCATATTGGCCTGTCCAAACAGTAATGCCTCAAGATACATTACCTCTAAAGCTTCTTTTCGAATAAGCGAAAACGTAATGGATTTGGCTACTTTTAAAAACATTTCGCCATTGGTATTCAACCCAAAATTTTTGGCAAGCATAGAAAACAAAACAGATTCCCAATCGTTTTCTGTTTCTTGAAGCAATTGTTCGATAGGCTGAGCTTTTCGTTCTAATCGCTCAAAAAACAATCGTTCTTGCCAATTGGAAAGCACAAAATTAGGCACATCTTTAATTTGATTTTCACAAAATATCCAAGATTTCTGCGCTGTTAACGATTGGTATTTAGCGAGTTCCGACTTATAAACATAGTTTTTAATCTCGAGAACTGGGATTTCGGTGTTGTCTTTTCTGAAAATTGGCGTGTCATGATCCCAAACCACATGAAGTATTACGCTGTCGTAAGTGGTATCCTTTTCATGATGATGCACATACCAATCGGAAGATTTTATATGAATTTCTACATTTCCTGCCCACTTTTGATTATCCAAAACTATTTGGGCATTAAAAAAATCAGGACCAGCAAGTTGCAAATAATTGCCCGAATTAATTATCGTTAAGTTTTCGCCTTGGGTAGTTTTTAAATTAGAAAAATCAAACTTTTTGAACTGCCAAACATAATGGATAAAATCTTCTTTCATATAAAAAAATGTATATAAAACGAATGTAATAAATTATCGCAACATGTACAATTTTGCACAAGCTCTAGCATCAGACAATGCTTCGTGATGATTGAGTTGAATGTTGTTTAAATCAGCACAATTTTTAAGATTTGCAGGTTTATAACCTTTGGCGCGATATATTTTACAAGTGCATTCCCAACGCATCGGAATTTCTAGTTCGTCGTAATATAAACCGTAATATTTCATTGTTTTCATCAAGACATTTCTATCAAAAACTTCGTTGTGTGCTACAATTTTTCTTCCGAACA
This sequence comes from Flavobacteriaceae bacterium, assembly GCA_019752245.1. Lineage (GTDB taxonomy): Bacteria > Bacteroidota > Bacteroidia > Flavobacteriales > Flavobacteriaceae > Flavobacterium. The sequence continues at coordinate 19,967 of JAIEMH010000249.1, read as the reverse complement.
GTCGTTTTTGAATTTCTGGAAAAACACTATCAAATGTTTTTTCGTTTAACGTCTCAATAGGTTTTATGCCATGAACCATAATATTTCTGTACCAATATTCGTTATTTGGCGGTTGAATTAAAGTGTGAAATTCATCGGTAATTATTCCGTCGTTTACGGTCACTATCCCAACTGCGCAAACACTTTCTGGATGTCCTGTTGCGGTTTCAAAATCTATCGCGGTGAATGTCATTTTTATTTTTTATTTGATGCAATTTACAAAACTTAAATTCTAAAATCAAATTTTTAAAAATAGTATATTTGCTTATTAATATACTTCAAATGAAAAAATGTTTTTGTGTTGCACTTGTATTACTTTCTTTGGTGAGCTTTGGTCAAACCAATTATAAAATTACTTACAGCAAAAGTTCTAACGGAAAATTGATTGAAGATCAGGATTTAATTTTTGTATTTTCAAACGAAAAACAATCTATAATTACCTCGGAATCTGTAATGGCTAGTAAAGCCAAATTTCCTTATGAGCAAACGCTTATTAGTACCTCCAACTATTTTCAAATTGCCAATTTGAGTGCTTCAAAGACTATTGCTACAAAAGACAGTATTTCTATTGGCAAACAACATTTTGAACTTCTTGTTGAAACCAAAAAAATATTAGGTTACAATTGTAAAAAAGCAAAAACAATTATCAACTCCAATACTATTGAATTGTGGTACACCAACGATTTGAAAATAAAAGGCGCACCATCAATTCTTGGTCAAAATTTAGGATTGGTTTTAGAAACGGTTCGCAATGGCAATTTTGTAGTTAGTGCTACTAAAGTTGAAAAAGTAAAACAATTTCCGGTTTTAAAAATTGAAGCTTCAAAAGTTTCTGATATATTGACTTACAGAGATTTACTTTGGAAAAGTAGGTTCACAACCGTTTCGATTTTTAAAGAGGAAATTATAAATTTTTCAGACGCTTCTAAATCTAATGACAGTATTTTGAGATTTGCAAACGGAACCGTTATTGTAAAGAAAGTAAAAATTCCGACTATTGCCAAAGGAAGTCAAGTTTTTATTGATGTTACTGAACAATCTAACGGTGATGCTTATGACAGAACAGGATCGGTTTTTATGATTCCGATGGATAAAAAATTATCTTTTATGGATGGTTTGCAAAACGGAATAAAATCACTTCCTATCTATAACAACGGAAATGGAAAACAGTATCAAGGAATTGTAACTGCTGAAAATTATGAACCACTTATTGAGTTGATGCGCTTTTTTACACCATTTGGAATAAAACAGTATAACAATTTACAACAGAAAGATAAGGTTTGGGAAGAACGTGTGAATTACCGTCAAGACATTTCCGAGTTGACCTCGGCGTTAAATAACCGTGAAGTTTACATTGGAACGTTCATTGGAAATTATGATAAAGGCGGACACAAAGTGAGTGTAAACATCACTATTCATCCTGAAGAAGAAAATGCTGTTGCTAAATCTGCTACGGCAATTTCGCTGTTCAATTCGACCAATGTTATGGAAATGGCCGGACAAGAATATGGCACTTTATTTAATTCTGATAAAGGTTTGGTTGTGAATTTTCGTTTGACTACAGATTTAAAAAATGCTAAACTTCGATATATCACTACTGGTCACGGCGGTTGGGAAAATGGTGATGAGTTTGTGCCGAAGCAAAACACACTTTACTTAGACGAAAAAGAAGTGTTTCATTTTACACCTTGGCGAGAAGATTGCGGTTCTTATAGGTTGTACAATCCAGCATCTGGGAATTTTTCTAACGGATTATCATCTTCTGATTACAGTCGTTCGAATTGGTGTCCTGGAATGATTACTAATCCAGTTTATATTGATTTGGGCGATTTGAAAGCAGGAAATCATACACTTCAGGTAAAAATTCCGCAAGGAGCAAATGAAGGAACTAGTTTTAGCTCTTGGAATGTTTCGGGTGTTTTGATTGGAAATTAGAATATAGCAGAAAGAAAAAAGAGTCTAGAAATAAATCTTGACTCTTTTTTTATATTTATACTATTACTTAATCGAACCAATAATATCATATTTTGTTATAATGTGGTGTTTTCCGTTACCTAAATCTACTAAAACAGCTTGATTGTCTTTGGTAAATAACTTGGACACTTCTTCAATTGGCGTTCCTAATTTTACAATTGGGTAAGGTTTTCCCATAACTTCTTTGATAGGTTTATCAGCTACATTTTTATCTGAAACATAACTTTGAAACAAATCAGATTCGTCTACTGAACCCACAAAACCAGTTATATCTATTACTGGAATTTGAGATATTTTGTATTTTCTCATTCTGTCAATAGCGTGAGAAACTAATTCTTCTGTACGAACAATAACCAATGATTTATCGATGTGATCTTTAATTACATCTTCGGCTTTTGTGATTTCCTCGTCAAGAAAACCTCTTTCTCGCATCCAATCGTCGTTAAACATTTTACCAACATAACGACTTCCTGAATCGTGAAACAAGACAACAACAACATCATCTTTGGTGAAATGTTCTTTTAATTGGTGTAATCCTTTTACGCATGAACCAGCAGAATTACCTACAAATATTCCTTCTTCAAGAGCTATTTTACGAGTATAAACTGCAGCATCTTTATCGGTTACTTTTGTAAAACCGTCAATAAGTGAGAAATCTACGTTTTTAGGAAGAATATCTTCTCCAATTCCTTCGGTTATATAAGAATAGATTTCGTTTTCGTCAAAAATTCCAGTTTCGTGGTATTTTTTAAATACAGAACCATAAGTATCGATTCCCCAAATTTTTATGTTTGGATTTTTTTCTTTTAAATATTTTCCGATACCAGAAATTGTTCCGCCTGTTCCTACTCCAACCACAAAATGGGTTATTTTTCCGTCTGTTTGTTCCCAAATTTCTGGACCAGTTTGTTCGTAATGCGCTTGTGCATTGGATGGATTATCGTATTGATTAACATACCAAGAATTTGGAATTTCTGTTCCTAATCGTTTTGATACTGAATAGTAGGAACGTTCATCGGTTGGTTCAACATCGGTTGGACAAACTATTACTTTTGCACCAACTGCACGAAGAATATCCATTTTTTCTTTGGATTGTTTGTCGGTAATTACAAAAATACATTTGTATCCTTTTACAATTGCAGCAAGAGCAAGTCCCATTCCGGTGTTTCCAGAAGTTCCTTCAATGATTGTTCCTCCTGGCTTTAGTCTTCCATCGGCTTCGGCATCTTCTACCATTTTTAATGCCATTCTGTCTTTGGTAGAATTTCCTGGATTGAAGGTTTCTACTTTGGCTAGAACTAAAGCATCAATTCCTTGAACAACTTTGTTTAGTTTTACTAATGGTGTGTTACCAATAGTTCCTAATATATTTTCTGAATAATTCATAATTTTATTTTCTGTTTGCAAAGATATTGATAATAAAATCGTTTTACAACACCGTAATTTTATGTAAATGGATAACTAAATAACCCTGATTGCAATGGAAATCCTTGCTTTTGGGCAAGATTGGAATGGAAAGCAGGAAAATGGCTTGGTAAAATTCGCAAGCGATTCGTTACTGAAAGAAATTCCAAACCAAACCGAAACGTATCATGAAATCGTGATAGGGAATATTTGGCGCAGAATAATAAGTGTTTCCTGTAAAACTAGAGTTGAAATGCTCGGCTTTGAGGTAAATTCTAGTTTGTTTTACACGAGCATTTACAAAGAAATCTAGCATTGGAAACCCGCCAATTTCTTTGGTTTTTTGGATAAAAAATTCACCTAAAATTGGGTTGTAATTGTCGGCCAAATAGTTTGTATAATAATTAACTGTGATACCTGTTTGTAGAAACATAGCTCTTTTAAAGACATAGTCTGAATAATACAAAGTGTTTCTCAAGGTTAACTCAGGAACATTTAAAACTGCATCTGATTGTGTTACTTTTTGGTATAAAAATGTATTATCTAATGCCCACTTTCTATACTTGAACTCTTTTGCTATTTTGAGAGAAAGATAATTAATAGTTCCGGCAAATTGATATGGTTTTATGTATTGTTTTATATCTCCGAGTGTATCATTTCTAAAATAAAGATGGTCGTCTAGTGTAGTGAATTGCGCTGAAGCAGAAACCCATTGAGTAGTGGCATTTACAACAATATTATTTATCTTTTCATTTTTGAAGTTATTATTCCAATTGTATTGATCATAGCTACTTTGGTTGAGATTGTAGTTGTGATTTGGTAATTTACTGATGTTTTGGTATTGAAATGATATATTATTAAGTTTATTGAAAGCGTAATTTAGATGAATATCAAGGTTGCGTGTTGATTGGGTAGAAATTGAATTTGACAACAAAGCTGTACCATTCCATTTTCCTTTTCTGTAATCGTATTGACCGCCAATTGCGTTTATTGTTGCTTTTAGTTGATTAGAATAAGTGGTTGTAGCGACGGTTCTCTCCATTTTATAAAAATAGTTGTAATTGAAGTTTTCAATAAAAAACTGAAATTTACCTAATGTTTTATTTTCATAAATTGCACCAACTTTATTGTATAACCTATCATAACGTGACTGGTCGTTTATATTAGATGTTGTGTTTGCTTCTCCAAAACGTTGCACTGAAGTAGCCGTAGATCCAGTACCTATTGTTGACGCTAAAGCAACTTGATTGAATTCGAAAAACTTATGTTCGTAGTTGAGTTGGTGCGCAATATAAAGGTTATTCTGATTGTCACTACTATTAATTCTAAAACTATGATCAAGAAAAAAGCGTTTACCTTTTAGAAAAGATTTGGCATCTGTAAGAAAGACTTGCAATCTAGGTCTGTTTTTAAAAGCTTGATCTTCACTTTCAAAATCAAGTGGTGTTGTTAATCCTCCATTTTCACCGTTTAATAAATCTTGTCCTGTGTAATGAAAGTTTGCATAGTAACGCTTATTTTTAGTATTGTAACTTGAAGTAAATCTGAAATTACCTGCGCTAGAAAGTTGATTTATGTATTTACCTAAAGAGCGAAGACCTTTGAAAGCAACAGAGAAGTTAAAACGTTCGGAAGTATTAAGAGTAATTAACGCATCTACATTTTGTCCTTGTTCCATAACTGTTTTAAAATAAAGTTCTGTTAAAGGAGTTGCAACAGAATAATATTTAATATCGTTTACTTCTAAATAGTTAAAATGCTTGGCTTTAAAACCCATTTCAGGAAATGAGTTGAATTTAGTTAATCCAAAATTTAAAGTATTGTAAGTTTGTCCTTCGTTTGGGAATGGCATTAGTCCAAAAATATCTTTTCTTAAATAATTATAATCGTATTCTTTTTTTATAGTTAAAGTAGTGTCTACAAATGTTGTATCTCTTTGTAAAGAAATAATTTTATAAGAAGTTATTGGTGCTTTTTTAGCTAGTTCTTTAGCTTTTTGTTCGGCTGTTTTAACTAGACTTTTACGTTCGTTTTGCTTTCCTTTTTGTTGAGAAAAAAAGAGAAATGGCAACAATAATAAAAATAGGGTATATACTCCTTTCATAATAAATGTAAAGGAACAAAAGTATGGAAATGTTTATAAACAACAATAAATAGAAATCATAATATATACCAAAAAAAAGACCGCCATAAATGACGGTCTTTAAAAATATAATCTATATTAAATTATTGTTGCCAAAAAGGTGTTTTAGCACTAACACTAAATAAATCACTTAAAGATACATTAGGTACATTAGCTGAATTAGCAATGTACTCTGAACTTGGATAAATTAATCTATTTGGTCTTTTTGGATAAGATGAATTTAAAGGCATTGGATTAATTGGAAATCCAGTTCTTGTATTATCTATATACGCTTCAATTGCATTAGAAGGTAAAACAGAAATCCATTTTTGATACATAATAGCATTATAATTTTCGTTAAAAGTAAACGTTGCATTATAACCATAATTAGGCTTAGAAGCATTTATTGTAGTTAAATATGTAGTAGAAGTTACAGCATAAAAAGCTAAAGAAGCATTTACTCCAGCATTAAACGAAGCTTGAGCATTTAATCCTAATAAAGCATATGCTGGTTTAACAGCTCCTAAATGAGCAGCTTCAGCTTTCAAGAAATGACATTCTGCGATAGACATAATAGTTCCTCTAACACCTGCTAAATTATTACCAATTTGAGTAGTAGGTAATGTAGTACCAGTACCAGTTTGGTTGTAAGAGTTAAAAAAGTATGAAGAAAATTTACTTGGTTGACCTGTAGTTAATGTTCCAGGTTTAACAACGTCTACATTAGTACTACCTTGAGTAACACCTCTATGCGTTCCACCAATACTAGTAAAGATAGAAAATCTTCTAGGATCGGCTAAATTAGGATATAAAACACCAGTACCTGGTACAACTTCAAAAGTTGCTCCTGTAGGATAATTAACGTTAGCATAGGTATTCATACATTTAGCAATATGACCAGAAGCGGCAAATAAATTGTAGTTAGTTGCTGTTCCATTTAAATCATATCCAAAATTAAATACTAATGGATTTAAAGTGTCATTTCTTCCATCATTATAACCAGGTTGAATTGTAACGTCAGTAGTAATAAAAGAATTATGTCCGTTTGCAACCATATCTTCTAATCTTTGATCTCTGTAAGTAGCGGCAGCACCAGTTACTTTAGACATTCTCAATAACATTTTTAATTCTATAGTATTAGCAAACAATTTCCATGAATTCATATTTCCACTGTAGATCATATCATAATCAACAGATTTACCAACAGAATTAGGATAAAGACCACCACCAATATCATCAATTAAAGTTCTAGCTTCATCTAACTCTGTAAACAATTTTTGATAAATAGTAAAATCATCATCATATTTAGGAGTAATATTACTAATTCCTTTAAAAGCTTCAGTATATGGAGCATCTCCATATAAATCTACAATATATTGCATATTGTAAACTTTTCCAATTTTAGAAATTGCTTTAAACTCTTGAAAAGCTTTAGCCTCATCATTATAATCGATTATTTTTTGATAAACACCAGCTCTTAGATAAAGATTTTCCCAGATAGTTCTGTAAAAAATATTTGTAATATTTAGAGAAACTTCATCATTAAAAGGACTTGCATAACTTTGAACATTACCTGCACAAGCATTAGAGAACAAAAGACCAAGACGTTCCATTGTTGATGCCTGAGTAGCAAATGAGAGTGTTTGAGCAGCTGACAAATATTGATCAGGAGTAGCTGCATCTGCGAGTAATTGATTAGGATTTTCACCTAAATCCAAATAATTATCACATGAAATAAATCCAAAAGATAATAAAAGGAATGCTATTTTAATTTTTTTCATAATTAGCAATTTAAAAAGTTACGTTTAAAGTAAAACCATAGGTTTTAGTTGTTGGGTATTGACCTACGTTAGAGTAACCAGGTACACCATTAGAAGTAGAAGCTTCTGGATCTGTATAACCCATATTTTTTCTACCGTATTGATTACCATTGTGAACAAATATAATAAAAGGATTTCTAGCATTTACACCAACTTTAAAAGAAGCTATACCAGTATCTTTTAACATTTTAGAAGGCAATGAATATGACAATGCAATCTCTCTAATTTTAATAGCTGAAGCATCAATAATTGAATATTGACCAACTCTAGCAAGCGTACCATAATAGTTAGCTAAACCACGAGTATCAGTTGCTGCAGTACCTCCAACTGGAATAGTATTTGTAACATATACAGGAGTAGAAGGCAAACTTGTATTTACAACAGAATTAGGAACTAAATAACCTCTATCTCTATCAAATTCAGCAGAATCTAGAGAATAACCAGCAAACAATAATGAATTAAATGTATCAGAATACACACTATAATTTGCTCTATAATCAGCTACAGCAGTTAAAGAAAGACCTTTGTAAGAAAATGAATTTGATAAATTTATGATATAATCTGGAGTTGCTTTACCAACTTTTTGTAAAGTTGAAGTAACTTGAGGGTAACCATTAGAACCAACAATCACATGTCCTTCAGAATCAGTAGCTAATTGAGTAGCTTTTATAGTTGGAAATTCTTCTCCAACAACAGCGTATATTCCAACTCCACCAGTTGCATCAAGAAGAAGGTTAACTTCATTAACACCACTAGATAAAGATTTAACAATAGTTTTGTAATGTGTTAATCCAGCTCTAATATTCCAATTAAAACCATTATCACTTCTAAAAGGAGTTAAGCCAAGACCAATCTCATAACCTTTGTTCTGTAATTTACCAGTATTACTTAATAAACTTGAAGCATAAGCAGTATAAGATGTAGTAGCGTTAGTAATCAAATCTTCAGTATCATTTATATAAAATGAACCATCTAAAGTTACTCTATCTTTAAATAAACCTAACTGAGCACCAACTTCTTTAGAATAAACAAACTCTGGTCTAACATTAGGATTAACTAGACCTGATCTTGGCGTGTAAGAAATAATACCACCTGAGTTATAAGGATATCCAGAAGCACCTAAAGCGACATCAGTAGTTGCATATGCAGGAACAGAACTTGAGTTACCAACTTTACTGTAATTCACATATACTTTAGCATAATTTAAAACATCACCTTTAATTTGTTTGAAAGCCTCAGTTGGAATAAATGATAAACCAGCAGAATAATAATTAAATGATTGACCTTGTATTGTTGAAGTTTGCTCTAGACGATCTGTTAAATTAAGGAATAAATACTTATTGTAATCAAAATCAAAATTAGCAAATGCAGCAACTCTTCTTGTCTGAGAATAACCGTTACTTAATGAAGTAATACGATCAGGATTACTTACGTTTTGAATATTATACCATCCTGGTATTTTCAAGTTAGTACCACCTTGTTGCGTATAAACTCTGTATGAATCTTGAACATTAGTTCCTAAATTAGCTTTAAAACCTACTTTAGGACTCAAAGCATAGTCTAAGTTTAACACTAAATCATTGTAAATATTTCTAACATTATTAGTAGAAACATAAAAATTTGAAGTATTGTATTGATCAGCACCACCAAAACCTTGATATGTACCAATAACAGAACCTGTTAACACAGAAGAATAATCATAAGAAGCATCTTCATTAAACCCATCATTATGTGAGGTAGAAACTGTAGAATTAACCTGAATGTTAGCAGTATTTGATATCGAAATATTTTTATTGAATTGGTGCTCTACTCTTAAAACTCCATTAAAATTATTAGTATTTGAATCAAATCTTTTTTGTTTGATTATCTGCCATGGATTTTGAGCATAAATAGTCCAGTGATGAGCAGTACCAGAGTTTTTAAATTTATTAATATCAACATTTGTTGGAGTTTGAAGTAACTCATAAAGCAAATTAGAATCTGTTTCAGTAACACTTTGGTTAGTGTATGAAGCAGTTGCATCAAACTTCCATTTACCAGCTTTTTTACCAGCTTTTACTAAGAAAACATTTCTTTTCAAACCATCTCTATCAACAATAAAATCTGATGTTTGACGAGAATAACTAGCCATAACATAACCATCTTCATTACCTGCATTTAAAGAAACATTATTTTGAAGAAGTGTTCCAGTTTTAAAGAAATCTTTAATATTATCAGAACCTCTAGATTCCCATTTACTAGAAATAATAGATCCATCAGCTTGTGGCAAACCTACAGGAACCATAGTTCCAGCCCAAGCCGGATTATTAAATGCTGGACCCCAAGCTCCGTTTTCAAAAGGAGAGTATTGAGAATTACCATTTCTTGGATCTGAAGCATTAGGGAAACCATAATCATAATTTAAAGCAACCCAACCTTGACCATATTTCGTCTGTCTTTCAGGTAAAAAAGATATTTGTTGAAAATCAACAGAAGAACTAACAGAAACCTCTAGTTTAGATTTAGCACCTCTTTTAGTTGTTACAATCAAAACACCATTAGACCCTTGCTCACCATATAATGCTGAACCTTGAGAACCCTTAATAACATTCACAGATTCAATCATTTCTGGCGGAATTTGTTGCAAAATAGTTGCTGACGAGATAGCATTGTCAATAACTACAAGCGCTTGATTGTTACCAGTCAACGTTCTATTACCTCTCAAAACTATACTAGTTGAAGGATTAGCTCCGTTTGACGTGGTGTTAATTTGCAATCCTGTAACCTTACCAGCTAAAGACTGAACCACATTTGGACTAGATGCTTGATTTAACTCTTTTGCACCAACAACTTGTTGAGTAGAAGTTTGAGCATTTTTTGTCTTCTTGATACCAGCAGCACCAGTAATAAGAACTTCACCAAGTTGAACCGGCTTTTCTTTAAGAGAAACATTGTAACTATTGGCTACACCAACAGTAACGGTTTTGTCATCGTAACCTTGAAAAGAGATTACTAATACATCACCAGATTTAGCTTTGATAGAATATTTTCCATCCATATCAGCTGAAGCACCTTTTGTTGTTCCTTTAATAACAACATTAGCACCAGGCAAAGGTAGTTTACCATCAGTAATCGTACCTGTTACAGTTTTCTCTTGTGCAAACGAAAACTGCATTGATAACGCTATTAAAAGCGTAAAAATCCATTTGAACTTCGATCTCATATTAAATTTATTTGAGTTAGTTATTCCGCAAACTTCTTAATAATTTCTTAAATAAACAAATAATACTTCGGAATATTACATTTTATTTTTGTTAAAATTTTCAAGCGGTTTACTAACATTGTGGTTGCAACACATAACTAAGATGCAGAATAATGCAAAAGGTTGCGTTAAAATTTGTATTTTTATCAAAATTAATTTTATGTTAAATTTAAGACACTCTCAATACATTTTAGAATGTGGTACTGACGAAGCTGGAAGAGGTTGCTTAGCTGGTCCTGTTACAGCTGCTGCAATTTTACTTCCTGAAAAATTCGAACTAGATTTACTTAATGATTCTAAACAATTATCAGAAAGAACGAGAGAAACACTAAGACCCGTTATTGAAGAGATGGCAATTTCTTTTTCAGTAACACACATAGAGCCAGCTGTTATTGACAAAATCAATATATTAAACGCCTCTATCAAGGCAATGCAGGAATGTATTGTGAGGTTAAATCCTACACCTTTATATATTATAGTTGACGGCAACAGATTTAAACCAATTAATAACATTCCCTACAGCACTATTGTTAAAGGCGACTCTAAGTATATGAGTATTGCAGCAGCATCTGTTTTAGCAAAGACTTACAGAGATGAGTATATGGATAAAATTCATGAAGAATTCCCTATGTATAATTGGAAACAAAATAAAGGATATCCAACAAAAGAACATCGTGATGCCATTAGAAAATATGGCACAACAAAATACCACAGAATGAGTTTTAGGTTGTTACCAGAACAAATGAAGTTGGATCTTTAAAATTTATTAAATCACTATTTTTTTTTAGATAAACACAGAATCAAAAAGTGCTAAAAAATGCTTTAATATTTTTTCTTTCACCTCTTCTTCATTTACATTTTCTACACCTAGTTCTACTTGTAAAGACGTAACTGCCTTGCCTTTTATGCCACACGGAATAATATTATCGAAATACCCCAAATTGGCATTTACATTTAAAGCAAATCCATGCATGGTTACCCAACGACTTGCGCGAACGCCCATAGCACAAATTTTTCTTGCAAACGGAGTTCCAACACCAAGCCAAACTCCTGTTTCGCCTTCACTTCTTGCTCCTACAATATTGTATTCTGCCAAAGTTAGAATTATTACTTCTTCTAGGAAACGCAAGTATTTGTGAATATCTGTAAAGAAATTTTCTAAATCAAGAATTGGATACCCTACAATTTGACCTGGACCGTGATAAGTAATATCTCCTCCTCTATTTATTTTATAAAATGTCGCACCTTTTTCTTCAAGTTGTTTTTCTGAAAGTAACAAATTTGAAATATCACCACTTTTTCCTAAAGTGTATACATGAGGATGTTCTACAAAAAGAAAATAATTTGGAGTTGGAAGATTTGATTCTTCTCTTCTGTTTTGAATTTTTACATCAACAATTTGCTTGAACAAATTTTCTTGATAATCCCAAGTTTCTTTGTAATCTTTATTTCCTAAATCTTGAAGTTGGATTTTTTTATTCATTTTTTTATTGCCATAAAAATTAGTTAATGGCACATTTTATTATAATTGAGAAAAATATTATTGAAATTCTACCTCAAAGTTTAATTTGGATGGATTCTCCATATAATCTTTTAAAGGATATTCTATAGTTATTGTTTTTCTATCTTCGCTATACAAAGCATTATCTATAGAAACTTTTTTAACTGCTTTTGGAAATTGATAAACTACTTTAAAATTAGACTGGTCATAAAACATCTCCATAGATTCTTTTAATCGTAATGCTTCTGACTCGGCACTTGCTTCATCTTCTTTCGGTTCTTCTTTTTTCTTTTCTATTTTGGAAACTGTTTTCTTGAATGTTTTTCCGTCGTAAAAATATTTTACCGATGAATTGTCTTGAATTGCTTCTGGAGCCATTCCTAAACCACCCGATTTTTGTCCTGATGGCGATAGTGATTTCATTGATTGCAATGGCGACATCACATCTTGAAGTTCTGAAATTGAATTGAAATCGGTAAACATAGAGTAATTCATGATTCCTTTTTCTTCATCTACGATGGTTCTAACACTAAATCGCTCCATCTTTTTTATTTTATCTTGTTCCTCTGGAGATAATTTAGAAATACTATCTTTTTTACTAGCAAACATTTCTTTGAAAGTAAAAGTACTGTCGACAACTTTTTTGTTTTTCCTTTTTACTGTTTCCTTTGTATTGTCTTCTTTAGTATCACTTTTAAAAGCACTTCCCATAATAGACACCATTTTGGACCCATCAATATCGTAGGCAAATTTACCAGTACCATTATCATTGATAATTAATTTCTCTGTAATTGTACAACTTGTTAAACTAAAAATAACAAGTAAAGAAAAAAGTAATTTTATATTTTTCATGTGATTTAAAATTTTTACAAATATACAAAAAGTTTGCTATCTAGCCCCGATTGCAGTGGCATCCCGAAACTTCGGGATAGAATGGAAAGCGGGAATATGGAAAGTAGAAAAAGCCCAAGCCATTCGCTTCTAAAAATCTAAAAATATGCATTATAAATTCTGTATTCTTTTATTATCTTTGCACGCTTAAATACACTATATATGCAACTTTCAGAACAAGAAATCATTAGAAGAGAAAAACTTGACGCTTTGCGTGCTCTTGGTATTAACCCTTATCCGGCAAATTTATTTCCTGTTAATCACACTTCGAAACAGGTAAAGGAAAATTTTGAAGACGGCAAGAAGGTTATTATTGCTGGAAGATTGATGAGTGTTCGCGATCAAGGAAAGGCTTGTTTTGCTGAATTGCAAGATAGTGAAGGCAGAGTTCAATTGTATCTTAACCGAGATATGTTGTGCCTTGGTGAAGACAAGACAATGTACAATCAAGTGTTTAAAAAACTAACCGATTTAGGAGATTTTATAGGTATTGAAGGTGAACTTTTTACTACAAAAGTTGGCGCACAATGTGTTCGTGTTGATGGCTTTACTTTTTTAAGTAAAACATTACGACCATTACCATTACCAAAAACGGATGAAGAAGGAACTGTTCATGATGCTTTTAATGATGCAGAATTACGTTACAGAATGCGTTATGTAGACTTGGTTGTGAATCCAAATGTGAAAGAAGTTTTCATGAAAAGAACAAAATTGTTCACAGCCATGAGAAACTTTTTTAACACTGCTGGTTACATTGAGGTTGAAACTCCAATTCTTCAGGCGATTCCTGGAGGTGCTGCGGCAAGACCATTTATTTCGCATCACAATGCATTGGATATTCCTTTATATTTAAGAATTGCTAACGAATTGTATCTAAAAAGATTAATTGTTGGTGGTTTTGATGGTGTGTATGAGTTTTCTAAAAATTTTAGAAATGAAGGAATGGATAGAACTCACAATCCAGAATTTACCGCAATGGAAATTTATGTAGCCTACAAAGACTACAATTGGATGATGGAATTTACAGAAAACCTTTTGGAACATTGTGCCAAGGAAGTAAACGGAACTACCGAAGCTACTTTTGGCGAACATAAAGTAAACTTTAAAGCGCCTTATGCTAGAGTTACAATGACAGATGCAATTAAGCAATTTACAGGTTTTGATATTTCTGGAAAAAGTGAAGCTGAATTATTTGACGCTGCAAAATCTATGGGTATTGAAGTAGATGCAACGATGGGTAAAGGAAAATTGATTGATGAGATTTTTGGAGAAAAATGTGAAGGGAATTTTATACAACCTACCTTCATCACTGATTATCCTAAAGAAATGTCGCCATTGTGTAAACAACATAGAGATAATCCTGAACTTACAGAGCGATTTGAATTGATGATTTGTGGTAAAGAAGTTGCCAATGCTTATTCTGAATTGAATGATCCTATTGACCAACGCGAACGATTTGAGGCTCAAATGGCACTTTCTGAAAAAGGTGATGATGAAGCTAACGGAATTATTGACGAAGATTTCTTGAGAGCTTTAGAATATGGAATGCCTCCAACTTCTGGATTAGGAATTGGAATGGATAGATTGATAATGTTCTTGACGAATAATGCCTCTATTCAAGAAGTATTATTTTTCCCTCAAATGCGTCCTGAGAAAAAACAGATTGAACTTACTGAAGATGAGAAATGGATTATTAGTTTATTAAAATCAGAAAACAATCAGCCTATCGCTCAGCTAAAAGAAAAATCTGCTTTAAGCGGAAAAAAATGGGATGCTGCAATGAAAGGTTTAGCAAAACATGGTTTAACTAAAGTAGTTGTTGACGGAGACCTTAAAACTGTTTTTTTAAACTAAAACAGTGCTCAAAAACATAAACACTCAAAAATGGAAAATGCGATTAATTTATTTAATCTGTTTTCTATTTTTTTTGGGTGGAAGTTGGGCAATTTATAAATCGTATACTTGTGTTGACCAAGATAGTTCCTCACAAGAATTATTTAAAGAAAGATTAATTTTAGTTTGCTCTACCCTATTTTTTACTGGATGCGGATTGTTTCTTTATTTTCTAAATAAGGAAAATGCGAAGGAAAACAAATTTATTAGCTACCATTTAAATCCAATCATCATTAGAGGAAGTTACTCTAAAAACCTCCTGTTATTATTTAGTTGCTTGTTCATAGTTATTCTTTGCATTCCATTAACATTATATCCAGAAGGCTTTGATTTAGGAAATAAATATGAAAAAATAATAATTGGAGTTATTGGCATTCTTTTCTTTGGTTTTGGATTGATTGTGTCTTTCTTAAAATTGTTTAATAACAACTCTTCCATTGAAATTAATGAAAGAGGTTTCACAATAAATAGTGGTGTTTTTAAAAGCAAAACATTTTACTGGAGCGACATTAAAGCAATAAACGAAATCATAGTAAAAAACAATAAATTCATCAGTATAGAATTGATTGACACCAAAAAATATATTGAGAATCAAAAATATTGGATTACAAGAAAGTATTCTACCCTACTCTATGCTACTTCTAAATCGTTAATAAGCATTACCAGCAGCAATTTTGACATTGGCCACAATCAACTTTTAAATTTATTGAAGTATAAATTAGAACTTTCCAAAGAAAAGAAATAAAAAAATTTATTTACTTTTAAAAAAAATTACTAAATTCGCCTTTCAACATTTTAATATAAAGAAGATTATGAAAAGAATAATTGCAATACTTACACTATCATTAGCTTTTAGTTTAAGCTCAAACGCACAAGAAGCAAAAAAAAATACAGATGCAAACCAAACAACAACAATATCATCTAAAGAAACTGTTTTACAAAATATTAGTGATTTAACTAAAACAGTTAAACTTGACGATCAGCTTGCTAAAGACTTAACAAGTTTATTATTTATGAGAGAAGAAGCAGTAAATAATGCTAGAACAATTGAAGAAAAGAAATCTCTTTTCGATAGGTTCAGCCAAAAGCTAATGGGAGGTTTGTCTCCAGATCAATTAAAAAAACTACAAGATAACAAAGAATTATACACAAGACTTACTCTGTTTCCTGTCACAAAATAAGTTTATAAAAAAAATCAAAAGGTCGCCTCACAGCGACCTTTTTTATAAGCCATAGTTAAAGTTTAAACTCCATCTATAATTAGCCTCTACTCTACCACCAGTTAAATTTTGATTAATTGGCAACATAACATTGGCTCCAAAAGAAATTTTATCTTTACCAAGTTCAATTCCCAGTTTACCAAAAAAAACATCTCCAGCCGTATTTCTTACTTTTTGTTTGTGTTGGTAATTATCTTGATAAACTTCACCAGCAAAACCTAATTGCGGTACAATAGAACGTTTTCCTTTTTCATATAAATAAAAAAAAGTTCCAGCATAATTAAACTGATTTCCAAAGCGATAAAACTTTTGATTTTCAGTTTTAATGACGTAATTCAACATGGTATTTAAACCAAATTGCTTTCTCTTTACTATATATTCTGTTGCTAAAAGATAATCCCAACTGCCAGTTCCAACTTGGTAACTCGGATTTATATTTCCAGAACTTGCCTCGTTAAATTTTCCAGAAGGTAATTTTACTCCAGCACCAACTTGCAGTGTATGAACTAAAAGCGTACTGTCTTTGTGAGTTTGATACAAACGATACATTCCTAATAAAGTAATATCTCCCAATCCACTTATATTTTGCTTTCCAGTTTCGGTAGCTCTATCATGAAAATGATAAGGAACTAAAACAGATACCTGCACATTTTTAACAACTGGGATTCTTGCCCAAACCTGAATGGTATTGAAATTTTCATTGTACCATTTAGAGTTACTGTACAATCCATCGGTACTTTTATAACTTTGATTAAAATATCTAACGCCAACAAAATTTGAGTTTAGCATAGAAGAAAAACCCATGCTTCCGCCACTTGCAGAACATCCACAAGCATCGCAATCATCTTCTTCCTCTTCATCGTAAGCAAAAAAATATTTTTTATAATCTATAACGTTTGGAATTGTATCCTTTTTTGAAGAAGACTTTGCTGAATTTAGAAAGCCTGTCTTTTTGTGATTTTCTGATGCAATGCCAATTTGAAATGCAAGCAGAAAAAATAATAAGTAATTTTTCATAGTAATTAATATTCAGAAAATCGAGCATCTGTTAAATACTGATTGTCTGTTAGTGTTTTAAGAAAAGCTATTAATTTTGATTTTTCTGATGTTGATAAAGGAATTCCTAAACTTGTTCCGTTAATCAAACTTGAATCTAAAGTTGCAGAATTTACAATACCCGAAGAATAGTGATTTAAAACAGCATCCAGAGTAAAAAAACGACCATCATGCATGTATGGCGCAGTTTTTTCAATGTTTCGCAAGCTAGGAACTTTAAATTTATATAAATCCTGAGTCATTTCTGTAACTCTATAACGACCCACATCGTTTACTGCTGGGTTTACTGGCAATCCGTTATTTCTAAAAGAATTGTCAGTAAAAATATCTGTAGCATGACACGAAGCACATTTTTGATTAAAAATAGCATATCCACCGAGTTCATCTTGAGTTAAAGTTCCGCCAGCTTCATTGCGCCTAAATTTATCAAACCTTGAATTACTTGAGGTTACCATTACCATAAATTGCCCTAAAGCTTTCAGCATATTTTCCGAATTAATTTGTCCGTCAATAAAAGCTTGCTTAAATAATTTTTGGTAAATCACATCATTTTTCATCATATTTATAGCACTTGAAAAATTCCCATTCATTTCAATTGGGCTTGTAAACGGAATAATTGGCTGTAAATCTAAATGAGATGTAGCGCCATCCCACATAAACGTAGTTTGATAAGCTAAATTCTGAATTGGCGGCGAGTTCCGTGTTCCTGAAGCATTGTTAACACCATGACTAACCGAATGTCCGTGATGAGTGAAGGCATTTTCCTGAATATGGCAAAAACCACAAGAAATTAAACCATCTGACGAAAGTCGACCATCATAAAACAATTTTTTTCCGAGTTCAAATCCTTTTTCAGTCAATGGATTATTTGACAAATCATAGGCTAATGGAGGAAAATTACTTGGAACTTGAAAATCAATTGGAATGTTTTGATAATCATCAGAATCATCATTATAACAACTCAATAGGACATAAAAAATGAGCAATAACAAATATTTTGCTTTCATTTTGATAAGTTTTTTAAAAAAGCCGTAAGCATAATTCACTAACGGCTTTTTGAATTCATTTAGTCGTTATGAACGTGATTTACAGTAAACATTTCTGAAAGATTTGAAGTAATTAAAGGCAAATTTGCACCACCCATAATCATTGCTCCCATTCCGCCCATATTATTGTCTGACAATTTCACTTTATTGGTACCGTCAATAATTTTAGCAACGTCAGCAAAAATGTGAACATCTGGAGAAACATTGGTTCTAACGGTAGCTTGCTCTGGAAAATCAAGCGTAATTTCTGTATAATTATAATTAGTGCCTGTTTGTCCAGTATGCACCATAAAACTTGTGTCAGAGGCAACAGTTGCAGAAGTAAATACACCTTCAAAAAGTACAAATTTATAACCTGCACTCCAAGACCACATCATTCCAGCAGCATCTGCAATAGTTAAAAAGTTACCTTGACCAGTTGCACCCAAATTGAATTGAGCTTGATCTACACCAATACCAAATTTAACCTTAGTGTAGTTTCCTGCTGGAATATTTGTTAATTCAATTGTTTGACTGTCAGCATTAGATTCATCAACAACAAAATAACTTTGACTTTTAGGATAAGTGTAAGTACTTCCATCGGCTTTTGTCAAAACAATATTACTAACAATGTATTTTACATCAGAAATTTTTAAGTTTTCACCTTGTGAAGTAGTATTTGATTGTGTGTTTAGTATCAAATTGGCAGCACCAAAAACATTGTCAAATTCAAGACCAATTGCGCCTTCACCATTAATGGCATCGTCGTCTTTTGAGCATGCAGTGAATACTAAAGCCAAAGCCATTACGGCTACTATATTTTTTAATTGAAATTTCATTTTTATTTATTAAATTTATAGAATAATTGCGTCTAAAGAGAAAACTCTTCAAACAATTTTGAACATAAAAGTTCGGTCAATTCAATAATTTAGAATCGACAATCGATAAAATTTAAGAAATAAATGTTGGCGGATGAAATGCAGAATAACTAACTGTATGAAAATATAAATTAGAATAGTTATCACCAATAGCATTTTTGTTTATAAAACAAATTGGACTAATTTCTAATTGTTTTATATCATGAAAAAACAAGATTTCAACTTCGTGTTTTGAATTTTCTTTTTTATCAGAAGAAATTGGTTTTTCACTTTCTGAAGCTTTGGCAAGTTCTTTCATCAAATGACACTTTCCGTTACACTTCATTTGTGGTTTTTCTTTATTAACACAAAGAACTTTAGAAATATACTCATAATTGACAATATATTCTACAACCGGAAAAACTGGCTTAAGAAAAAGGGCTAATGCTATTATGACTATTAATTTATTCACGGCGCAAATTTACAATAGGATTTTCAATTAGTATCAATAAAAATCAACTTTATTAAACTTTTGTTAAGGATTAAACCTTTTAAGGATTCCTTTGTCTTATTGATATAACTTTTAAAAATAAGTAAATGAAAAAATTGTTTTTAGTTGCATTATTAGTTGTTGGTTTAACAACTTTTGCACAAGAAAAAAGAGGAGATAGAAGAGAGCAACTAACTCCAGAACAACGTGTTGATTTTCAAGTAAAAAAATTAACTAAAGATTTGAGCTTGGATGAAAAGCAAGAAAAAGAAGTTAGAGTTTTGGTTGCAAAAGAAGTTGAAAAGCGAGAGGCAAAAAGAGCTGAAATGAAAGCAAAAAAAGCTGAAATGATTGAAAAGGCAAAACCTTCAAAAGAAGAATTGGAAGCTAGAAGGGCAGAAATGCAAAAAGAGCAAGCTTCAATGAAAGCCGAA